>JBHEOL010000057.1:0-14979 GCA_046261635.1 Thermoanaerobaculia bacterium
GATCAGCCGCGGCAAGCGTGCGTGTGGCGGCGAACGAAACCAGGAGACCGAGAAGTGCGGCGAGAAAGATAGCGACGACTGAAATCGCGAGCGTGGCAGCCGCGCCCTCGAGCCCCTTCTCCTGCATGACCTCGACCGCCCATCGGATCGCGATCGGCCAGTCCCAGTCGCGCTGTTGAAGAGGATAGGGGCGAAGCTCTCCGAGAAAACGCTCGAGATTTGCCGCGCGTCGGGCACCCCACAGGCTGCCGAGGGTCGGCAAGAGGCGCAGCCATGAAAGTGCAGCGATGAGTGCGAGGACAACGAGCGACCAACGGGCGAAGCGATTGATCGGCCGGCCGCGGCGCAGATCGCGCAGCACGACTTCTCGTTCCGTGAGGGGCTCGTTCGTCATGCGGCGAAGTCTCTCCGGAGAGCCCCGCTCCACCAGTCCGCGGCCGCGACGAGCAGGAGGAGGGTGTAGAGATACGTCCAGACCTCGCCATAGTGGAGATTTTCGAACGAGGCGGCGATGAAGTAGCCGAGGGTGGGAAAGCCGAAGAACCCGAGGATCGCGGAAGATCGGAGCGCGCACTCGAACCGGTAGAAGGCGTACGCGCTCATATCCGGAAGTGCGCGGGGTAGGTAGCCGAAGAGGAAAGCCTGACCCGCGCCCGCTCCGGAGGCCTGGAGCGCGCGACCGGGGCCGCGCGGAGCCTCGTCGATCATCTCGGAGAATACCTTCGCGAGAATGCCCGAGTAGGGAACCGCGATCGCTAGAATGGCGGCAAAGCTGCCCAGGCCGAAGGCGGTGAGAAACAGGACGGCCCATAGGAGCTCGTGAATCGATCGGATGAAGCCGATGAAGAGTCGGGTGCCGCTCCAGAGGAGGGGAAAGAGACTGCGGGCGAGCAGCCAGGCGGCCGGCGAGGAGTGGCCGGCGGGATCAGGAACCCACCAGACCGATGACGCGAGGATGCCCAGCAGGAGGCCGGCCGGGAGGGCGATCGACATCGCGCTGGCCGCGAAAACGGCCGTGTCGCCGGCCGCGACGAGAGCCTTGATCAGCAGAGGCTCGGTGCCGGGCGGGGGGGTGGTCTCGTAATCGAGGGCCGGAGTCAGGGCTCGCGAAAAGAATTTCGCGGCGATCGCCAGCCCGCCGGATCCAGGGAGTCGATCGGACGCGAACAGGTCGAGGCTCGCCCCTGCGATCATTGCCGCCATGGCGAGGAGGGCGAGAACCGCAGTTCGCTTCCCGAGCGGGCGTCGCGATGGCAACTCACGCATCGAGCATCTCCTCGGGCGACAGGCTGTAGAGCGACTGGAACATCTCGGGCGAGAGCGAGTCGGTCGGCGAGTCGAACGCGACCCGGCCTCGCCTCAGCCCGACGAGGCGGGGGAAAAACTCGCGCGCCAGATCGAGGTTGTGAAGACTCATGCAGAGCGTCAGCCCCTTCTCGCGCGAGAGCTCGCGCAGCAGCGCCACAGTGTCGCGCGCCCTCGCCGGATCGACGCTCGATACCGGCTCGTCGGCCAGCAGGGCTCCCGGGTCCTGAAACAGCGCCCTCGCAATCGCGACCCGCTGCTTCTGCCCCCCGGAAAGGCGCTCCACCGGCTCGTAGATTTTCTGGGGAATGCCGACGCGCTGGAGGATCGCGAACGCTTCTTCCACCATCTGCCGTCCGGGAAAAAGCATCGCCCGCAAAGAGGATCCGAATCCCATCCTTCCGAACCGACCCGCGATCACGTTCTGGACGACCCGAAGGCCGGGAACGAGATGGAGGTCCTGGTGCACGAACCCGATGCAGGCTCGAGCGCTCTTGAGCTCTGAGCGTGAAAACTCGGAGATTGCGCGTCCGTCGATGCGGACCGTTCCTGAGCTCGCGCGCACGCTTGCGTTGAGCAGTCCGAGCAGCGTCGTCTTTCCCGCTCCGCTCGGGCCGACGAACGCGACTGCTTCCCCTGTTCCGATCTCCAGCGTGACCGAATCGATCGCCCGCGTACTACCGAGTTCGACGGTTACGTCCTCGAGACTGAAGCTGGTTCCGGGGCAGGCCATCGCTCAGCGCAGCATCCCCAGCTCGCGTGCCACTTCGCGGATTCCGTCGAACTCCTCGTTCGATGCCGGGATCAGCCGCTCCCGCGGCAGCGCGGCGAGCAGCGCCGGATCGTCGATTGCGATCAGAGCCTGCTGCAGCCTCTCGGTGAATCCCTCTCCGAACTTCGCGTCGAGATCCGGGCGAGCGGTCCAGTTGTAATCGGCATACTTCGGCGTTTGCCAGATGACCCGAACGAGCTCGGGATCCGTCCTTCCGTCCATCACCCGCTGGTCGTAGACCTTGTAGTTGATCACGCCGACCTGAAACTGGCCCGAAGCCACCAGCTCGGCCGTCTTGTCATGGCTTCCCGAGTACCCGACGGGATGCTGGAAGAAATCCTCCGGTGACTGGCCGGTTTCGCGGCGGATGAAATACTCGGGCATCAGCCGCCCCGAGGTCGAGCTCTCGGATCCGAAGGTGAATCGCAGGGATTCGAGACCCGCCGGAAACTCCTCGGATCGCTCGAGCCCCGTCGACCGGTTGGCGATGAAGTAGCTGTAGTAAGCCGGGTCGGACTCGCCCTGCGCGATCGCGCGCGCTCCCTCGACCAGATGGCGGGCCTGGACGCCCGTCAGCCCTCCGAACCAGGCCAGGTCGATGTCGCCGTTGCGGAACATTTCAACCGTCGCCTGATAGTCGCGCGACGGAACGTATTCGACCTCGAGACCGAGGACGCCGCTGAGATGTCGCGCGAGCGGGGCGAACTTCTCCGCGAGCTCGGTCGAGTTCTGGTCCGGGATCGCGCTGAAACGCAGCGCCGGTTTTTCCGCTGGCTGCGCCTCCGGGCTTTCGCGGGAACAGGCGGCCGACGAGAGGGCGAGCAACGCGATGAGAATTGCGATTCGCTTCATGGAGACCTCCGGTGATCGCGCATCGTAACGGATGAGAGAGAGCCGGAGGAATCCCCCGGATGCAAAAATGCCCGTCGGGATGCCTTCGGGGGTGGCCCCCCGGGGAGAGCCGCTCGCTCGCTCGCGCCGGCCTCGATATACTCCGCACCGTTCCGAATGGAGGAAGACGATGCGCCGGACCGCCCTCGCCGTATCCCTGTTGACGCTGCTATCCGCCTGCTCGACCGCCCCTGCACCCGTGGCCGCTCCGGCTCCGCTCCAGGCGGAGAGGGCCGAGGACCGATCCCGGAATCCTCTGCTCTATTCGGTCGTGTGGCTCCAGACCTCCGGCGAGTACCGGGCGCTGGCGCTTCAGGCTTTTGCGGCGGCCGGCAGCGCCATCGACCGGGCCCTGGCTGATCCTTCGTGGACAGCGGCCGTCGAGCAACCCTCGGCGGGCCCGATGCTCCCTCCCGCGGTGATCGTCGACATCGATGAGACGATGCTCGACAACTCGCCGTTCGAGGCGCGTCTGATCAAGGATGGCGGTGCGTTCACGCCCGAGACGTGGGCCGGATGGGTCGAGGAGCGGAACGCGGGTCCGATCCCCGGGGCCCTCGAGTACGCCCGGCAGGCCGCAGCGAGCGGGGTGACGATCTTCTACGTCAGCAACCGCGATGCGGAGGGAGAAATGGCGACGCGCGACAACCTCGTGCGGGTCGGGTTTCCCGTGGCGACGGAAGTCGACACGGTTCTGCTGAGGGGCGAGCGCGAGGATTGGAAGAACTCGGACAAGGGGACTCGGCGCGCATGGGTAGCGGAGCGCCACCGGATCGTTGCGATGATCGGGGACGATCTGGGCGATTTTCTTCCGAACGCCCGCGTCGGGCGGGACGAGCGGGATGCGATGGTCGAGCGATATCGTGAGTGGTGGGGCACGCGATGGTTCGTGATTCCCAACCCCATGTACGGCTCGTGGGAAGGCGCACTCACGAGCGGAGCCACGACTCCCGAAGAGCGGATGGAGAGGCTGATGCAAGCGCTCCGTCCGGCGCGCTGAGGCATCGATGGGCCGGGCCATTCATCTCGAGCCGGGCGTGTCCGTCGCGATCGTCACGATCGACGATCCCGATTCGCCGGTCAACGCGATCTCGAGACGACTGGCCGGTGAGCTGAAGCAGGTCCTCGACGAGATCGACGGGATCGACGAGATCGAAGCGGTCGTGATCCGGAGCGGCAAGCAGCAGGTCTTCGTCGCAGGCGCGGATCTCGGCGAGATCGCGTCGATCGCGAAGGCGGGCGATGCCGAAGCGTTGTCGAAGGATGCGCAGGCGCTGTTCGACCGAATCGCGTCGGATACGCGCCCCTTCGTCGCCGCGATCGGGGGGGCCGCTCTCGGCGGTGGGCTCGAGCTCGCCCTGGCATGTCACGGCCGGGTCGTCACCGATTCTCCCGCAGCCGTCCTGGCCCTCCCGGAGGTCGGCCTTGGGCTGATCCCGGGCGCGGGAGGGACCCAGCGCCTGCCGCGACTCATCGGTCTCGAGCAGGCCCTGCCGATGCTTCTGACGGGGAAGCGGATCCGCCCCAGGCGGGCCATCGAGATCGGACTCGTGGATCGCGTGGTCGATCCCGACGACCTGCTCTCCTCGGCGATCGCTCTCGCCCGGGCTCTCGCCCGCGACTCTGCCGGCAAGAAGATCGGATGGACTCCGGCGAGCTGGAGTCCTCAGCTCAGGACCGCCGCCCACAGCCGCTCGAGCCACCTGCGCCACAAGATTGGCTTTTCCGCGCCATTCCGGCCGCTTCTGATCCGGAGAGCGAGGCGGGAAGTGGCGGCGAAGACGGGAGGAGCCTACCCGGCGCCGGTCGCGATTCTCGATGCCGTGGAGACGGGGCTGGCGAAAGGGTTCCGCGCCGGCCAGCGCGCCGAGTCGGCGGCCTTTGGCGAGCTCGTCGTGTCCGAGGGAGCGAAGCAGCTGATTCGTCTCTTCGAGCTGACCACACGCAGAAAGAAGAAAATCGAAGCTCCACGTCCCGTCTCGAGGCTGGGGATCGTGGGGGCCGGATTGATGGGAGAGGGAATCGCTTCGGTCTCGATCGATCGCGTTCCTGTCGTCATCGGGGACGTGAGCTCTGGTGCCCTCGAGAAGGCCAGCCGCCGGATCCGTGATTCGCTCGACCGAAGGATGCGGTCCGGCGCAATCAGCCGCGATGAGGCAAGCGAGCGAACGGCGCGGCTGACCACGGTGGCTTCGACGGATTCGTTCGCGGGTTGCGATCTGGTGATCGAGGCTGCTTTCGAGGATCTCGCGCTGAAGCGGAGTATCTTCTCCGAGCTCGAGCGGACGGTCGATCCGCGCGCCATCCTCGCCTCGAACACCTCGGCGATTCCGATCGCGAGAATCTCCGCCGGCATGAACCACCCCGAAAGAATCATCGGGATGCATTACTTCTCTCCCGTTCCGAAGATGCCGCTGCTCGAGATCGTCGCTCCCACGGCGGCGGATCCCGACGTGGTGGAGTCCGCGAGGGCATTCGGAATCGTGCAGGGAAAGACAGTCATCGTCGTGGGCGACGGACCAGGGTTCTACACGACGCGGATTCTCAGCCCCTACCTCTACGAGACCGTGCTGCTTCTGGGTGAGGGAGCCGATCCGGCGGGCATCGACCGGGCGATCCGGTCTTTCGGATTCCCGCTCGGGCCGGTCACTCTGCTGGACGAGGTCGGTCTCGATGTGGCGGCTCACGTTGCCCGGGATCTCGGCGAGGCGTTCGCGCATCGGGGGTTCGAGCCGAGCTCCGCTCTCGAGGAAGCCGTGGAATCCGGACGACTCGGGCGTAAGAACGGGCGAGGTTTTTTCAAGTACAGGAACGGTCGCCGGGGCGACCTCGATCCATCCATCCTCACCGCCATGGGGTTTGGTTCGAGAAGAAAAATGGAGGACGACGAGATCGTCGAGCGGCTCGTGCTGGCGATGGTCGCCGAGGCCTTGCGCTGCCTGGCCGATGGAATCCTTCGCTCGGAAGAGGATGGCGATCTGGGCGCGGTTCTGGGCCTCGGCTTTCCTCCCTTCCTCGGCGGCCCTTTCGCCTGGGTTGCAGCGCAGGGGAGGGCTCGGCTGGACGCGCGGCTCGGGTCCCTCGCCGACCGGTACGGGGAGCGGTTCGCACCGCCGGCGGACGGCTGATTCCTCTCCTCTCGAGCTCGACAGAACGCGCGGGCTCATTTCTTGTTACTCTTCCGCGGGCTTTCGACCGGAGCCCCAATTCGGAAAATGAAGGTTTCCCCATGAAAACATCAGTGGCGTGTCTCGCGCTCGGCGCCGCGGCGATCCTGACCGCCTGCTCGCAAACCACCGGAGGGACCGGCGCCATGGCGTCTGCTCAGTTACCGACGGCTGACTACCCGGCCGATCCTCACTCGTTCTCGACTCCCAACGACGTGGTCGTGGAGCACATCGACCTCGATCTTTCGGTCGATTTCCCGGAGAAGAAACTCGTCGGCCGGGCATCCCTGGTCGTGAACAACCGGACAGGCTCGGATTCGCTCCGGCTCGATACGCGGGATCTCGCGATCCGGAAGGTGACGCTCGGAAGCGATGCGACGCCGACCCGCTGGAGTCTCGGCGAGGCCCAAGGCGTGATGGGAAGGCCGCTCGTCATCGACGTCGCGCCCGACACGCGCCGCGTGAACATCGAGTACGAAACATCGCCGACGGCCGCGGCCGTCCAGTGGCTCGAGCCGGCCCAGACGGCGGGAGGGAAGTGGCCGTTCCTGTTCACGCAGTCGCAGGCGATCCTGGCGCGTACATGGATCCCTCTTCAGGACACGCCGGCCGTGCGGTTCACGTACTCGGCGACGATCCGGGTGCCGAAGCCGCTCATGGCGGTCATGAGCGCCGAGAACCCGACCGGGATCGAGGCGGACGGAATTTATGAGCTCGAGATGCCGCAGCCGATCCCTTCCTATCTGATGGCGCTCGCGGTCGGCGACCTCGAGTTTCGGGACCTCGGAGGTCGGGCGGGTGTTTACGCCGAGCCGACCGTCATCGAGAGGGCAGCCTGGGAGCTCGCCGACACGCCGAAGATGATCGAGGCGGCGGAGCAGATCTACGGTCCGTATCGGTGGGGGCGTTACGACATTCTGGTCCTTCCTCCGAGCTTTCCTTTCGGCGGAATGGAGAACCCGCGGCTGACCTTCGCGACCCCGACGATTCTCGCGGGCGATCGATCGCTCGTGGCTCTCGTCGCCCACGAGCTCGCGCATTCATGGTCCGGAAACCTCGTCACCAACGCCACGTGGGATGACTTCTGGTTGAACGAGGGATTCACGACGTATTTCGAGAACCGGATCATGGAGCGTGTATACGGTGACGCCTTTGCACGGATGCTCGCGGACCTCGGCAGGCAGGACCTGGAGGCGGAAGTCGCGGATCTCGGCGCAGCCTCGGCCGACACGCATCTGAAGCTCGATCTCACCGGCCGGGATCCGGATGACGGGATGACCGACGTCGCTTACGAGAAAGGAGCCCATTTCCTGCGGCTCATCGAGCAGACGATGGGGCGGGATCGGTTCGACGCGTTCGTGCAGCGATGGTTCGAGGAGAACGCTTTCAAATCGGCCACGACCGCTCAATTCGTGAGCTACCTCCGCGCGAACCTCACGCCGGACGAGGAAGCGCGGATCGGAATCGACCAATGGATCTACGGGCCGGGGATCCCGGCGAATATCCCGAGGGTCGAATCCGAACGGATTGCAGCGGCGCGGGCACAGGCCGCGGCATTCCTCGAAGGCACCCCGGCCAGCGCGCTGACGACGGCTGGATGGAGCACACAGGAGTGGCTTCTTTTCCTGCGCGCTCTCCCTTCACGGCTGTCCGACGAGCAGTTGGTCGCGCTCGACCGGCAGTTCGAGCTGACCCGGAGCGGGAACTCCGAGATTCTGTTCGCATGGCTGATGAAGGGAGTGGCGAGCGGATACGAGCCGGCGTATCCCGCGATGGAGGAGTTTCTCACCTCGATGGGACGGCGCAAATTCCTCGAGCCGCTCTACAAGGAGCTCGTGAAGACCCCGGAGGGGAAGGCGCGCGCGATGAGGATCTATACGGTCGCGCGGCCGACCTATCACCCGGTCTCCCAGGGGACGATCGACGCGATTCTCGGATGGAAGTAAGAGCCGGTTCCGGCATGAGGGGAGAGATGCCGTGAAGCGGCTCATCCCCGGACTTCTGATGGCCGTCGTCGTCAGCGTTGCGGCGACGGTCATCGCGGAACTGGCGGGAGCGGTTCTCGTCCGTGCGCAGGGTCTCGCCCCCGCGACCGCCAAGGGAAGCCCCATCTCGCCGGTGACGGTCGCGATTCTCCTCGGCCTCGGAGTGGCGGCACTCATCGGCTCGCGGCCCTCGCTGAAGCCGGGCCTCGATTTCGGGATCAAGAGACTCCTGCGGATCGGTATCGTCCTCGTCGGGATCCGGCTCTCACTGATGGACGTGCTCCAGCTCGGTGCCTACGGGATTCCTTTCGTGGCGGCCATCATCGTGTTCGCCGTCATCCTGGCGACCTTCGTCGCGAGAAAACTCGGAGTCTCGACGAAATTCGGCCTTCTCACCGCCGCCGCGACCTCGATCTGCGGCGTGACGGCGGCCCTCGCCACGGGCCCCGCAGTCGATGCCGACGAACGCGAGGTCGCCTACGCCGTCGCGAACACGACCCTGTTCGGCATGATCGCGATGATTCTTTATCCGTGGCTGGCGCACGCGGTCTTCGGGGAAAGGAGCGTGGGCGCCGGGATGTTTCTCGGAACCTCGATCCACGACACGAGTCAGGTGGTCGGCGCGGCCCTCGCGTACCAGCAGATGTTCGGTGACGAGCTCGCGTTCAAGGCGGCGACGGTGACCAAGCTGACCCGGAACCTCTTCATCGTCGCGATCGTCCCGCTGATGGGGTGGCTCGCCCATCGGAAGAGCCGGACCGGCGGCGCCGCGGTCCGCGTTCGCGGCCTCGTGCCGGCCTTCATCCTGGGCTTCCTCGGGATGACGATCGTGAGGACGATCGGGGATGCCACCCTCGCCTCGACCGGCGCCGCATTCGGGCTGCTCCCTGCTTCCTCATGGCAGAACATCACGACGATTCTCGGATCCTCGATCGCGGGGTGGCTGCTCACGGCAGCCATGGCGTCGGTCGGCCTTTCGACGAACCTCGGCATGTTCCGCCAGTTGGGATTGAGGCCGCTCTGGGTCGGCGCGATCGTTGCGCTGGGCGTAGGCTCCCTCGGGATGGTCCTCGCCCTCGTGGTCGCGCCCCTCGTCCGCCTCTGACCGAAGCCCGCGCGCCGCCCTCTCCGATCACTTGACGCTTCCAGCGGTCAGCCCCTCCACGATCCTCCGCTGAAAGATCATCACCACGATCGCCACCGGCAGGGTCGCGATCGATGCCGCGGCGAGGATCTCGCCCCATGGCACCTGGTACTGACCCCGAAAGAGCGCGATGGCGACGGGGACAGTCTGCCGATCCGCTCCGAGGGTGAAGGATAGCGCGAAGAGAAACTCGTTCCAGCAGTAGATGAAAGTGAGAATCGCCGTCGTCGCGACTCCCGGCGCTGCGGTCGGCACCACGATTCTCAGCAGAATCTGCAGCTCGCTGGCGCCATCCGTCAGCGCCGCTTCTTCCATCTCGACTGGCATCTGCCGGAAGTAGCCCGCGAGGAGCCAGATCGCGAGCGGTAGAGCGAACGTGGCGTAGGGGAGGACCAGGCCCGGAACCGTGTTGATCAGGCGCAGCTCACGCAGAAGGAGGAACAGGGGGCTCACGATCGCGATCTGCGGGAAAACCGACACGCCGAGAACGATCAGGAAGATGGCATTGCGGCCGCGGAAGTCGAACCGGGCGAGTGCCCAGGCGGCCGGAACCCCGAAAAGGAGTGCGAGCGCCGTCGTCGAGCCGGCGACGACGAGGGAATTGACGATCGGCGTCGCGAAATCCCGACCGCTGAAAAGCGAGCGGTAGTGCTCGGCGGTCAATCGCGTCGGAAGGACCGACTCGTCGAACAGCTGGCTCTCGGGAGTGAAGGATGCGAGCAGGCTCCACAGTAGAGGGGCGGCGACCCACGCGAAGACGAGGATCCTCGCGACGCGCATTCGCGTTGATGTCGGCGCGATCATGATGCGTGCCGTTTCATCGCCGCCAGAGCCAGCAGGCCGGCGATCGCGGCGAACAGGAATGAGATCACCGCCAGGGCGGAGCCATATCCGAACCGGAGGTTCTGGAACAGCATGTTGAATGTGTAGAGAGCGAGGGGCTCGGTCGCCGTTCCGGGCCCTCCTCCGGTCAGCACGTACACGAGGTCGAAGACGCGGAAGGCGTCGAGGGCGCGGAAGACCACGGCGACCGCTACCGTCGGAGCGAGCAGCGGAAGCGTTACTGACCAGAGCGTACGCCACGTTCCGGCCCCGTCCATCGAGGATGCCTCATACAGCTCGCGCGGGATCTGCTGAAGCCCGGCAAGTAGAAGGAGGGCGACGAATGGCGTCGTCTTCCAGACGTCGGCCAGGATGAGAGGAACCCAGGCGAGCCAGCGGTCGGCGAACCAGACGATCGGGTCCGCACCCGCCTGCGCGAACACCTTCGCGACGGCTCCGCTCTCGCCATCGAATACGAAGCGCCAGAGTAGGCCCGCGACCACGGTCGGCAGCGCCCAGGGTAGGATGGTCGCGGTCCGCAGCAGGGCGCGTCCACGCATCGAGCCGTAAAGCGCCAGGGCGATGCCGAGTCCCAGTACAAGCTCGAGTGAGACCGTCGCAACCGTGAAGAAGAGCGTGTGGGCGAGCGCGCCGACAAATCGGTCGTCCGAGAGAATGTCCAGGTAGTTCCCGAGACCTACGAACGGCTTTCCGATCCAGGGGAGCCGGAGATCGAAACGGTGGAGCGAGTCCCACAAGGACCAGGCAAGGGGAAAGAGCGCAACGAGAGCGATGAGCCCGAGCGCCGGCGCGAGCCAGAGCCAGGGGCGCGCATGTCTCATCGAACCTCCCCAAGGCCGGCGCCCTCGAGGATCGCCGCGATCGCATGGTCGGCTCGTCTCAACGCTTCTTCCGCTTCGATCTCGCCAGTCAGCGCGCGATGCAGCTCGATCTGCATGAGCTCCGAAATCTCCGAGTACACGGGGGTCGAGGGGCGGGCGACCGCGGACTCGACGATTTTTCTCACCGTGGAAGAGTCGGTCCCGAGGGCGCGGTCGAGATCGCCCGAGCCGTAGAGGGAGAGGCGCGGAGGGTACTGCCCGGTCGCTTTCGCCCGGTCGATCATCTGCTCGGGTGCCGTGAGAAAAGCGATCAGCTCTCTCGCCTGATCCTGCCTTGGGCTCCAGCGGTTGATCGCCAGCTGCGCTCCCCCGAGCGTCGCAGCTGAAGGGAGCCCTTGACGGACCGGGGGCATCGGTGAGACGGCGAACTTCGACGCGACCTTCGATTTCGCGGAATCGTCGAGCAGCGGCACGGCGTAGGGCCAGTTGCGCATGAAGACTGCGCCCCCATTCTGGAATGCGAAGCGTGTCTCCTCCTCGTGCCACGTGACGACTGCCCGCGGGCTCCCGCCTCCGGCGATTGCCCGCTTCAGCCATTCCAGAGCTGCGATTCCGGACGGCGATGAGAGACACGGCCGGCCCGCCTCGTCGAGGATCCGGCCGCCGTGCCCGGTCAGGATCTCGAGATAGACAGTCACCACTCCCTCATAACGCGCTCCCTGCCAGACGAAACCCGACGCGATGTCATCCGGCCGCCCCTCCGCCCTCGCGAGAAGCTCGTCGAGAGTCGCCGGTTCGCGCGCCACCACGTCCGTTCGGCGATAGAGCATGCCGACGTCCACGAACCAGGGAACTGCGTACATCCGGCCGCGCCACCGGTTCGCCGCGATCGTCTCCGGTGCGAAGTCGCCGACGTCGAATCGGGACAGAGGCGCGATCCAGCCGGCCGCGGCGAACTCGGGGGTCCAGATGATGTCGAGCTGGAGAACGTCCGGCGTCCCGATCCGCGCATTCAGCCACTGGACGTAAAGCTGATGCCGTTGCGTAGCATCATCGGGCGTCTGCTGGATGCGGACGCGGATCCCCGTGGTCCGTTCGAATGCTACGAGCTGGCGCGCGAGGATCTCCCCCTCGGCGCCGACCGAGCTCGCCGAGATCGTCAGATCGTGGTCGCCGGGGGCGACCGAGCAGGCCGTCAGAATTCCCGCAGCGAGGAGGGGCCACCAGCGCATCCGATGATTCTATGGGAAGGGAGAAAAGGGGCTGATTCTGGCAGCCTGATTTGGGAGGTCATCGAAGGGGATCGAACCGAGGTGATCCTGCTCGGGGGAGCCAGTCTTCATGAGGGTGGTGGAGTAGGGCAACCTCCCACGGGATCTCCGATCCGCGCAATGCGGCCATCGAGAGTAAGATAGGGCCGAAGCGGAGGTCCAAGATGACGGTTTTGAAAATCGTCGCGATCGTTCTGATCGTGGCAGGGGTCCTGGCTCTCGTTTACGGTGGTTTCAGCTACACCAAGGCCACCCACGAGGCGGACTTGGGGCCGATCGAGTTTTCAGTGAAGGAAACCGAGCGAGTCAACGTCCCGCTTTGGGCGGGTGTGGGCATGCTCGTCGTCGGAATCGTTCTTCTGCTCATGCCGAAGAAGAGCTGAGCGTCGCCTCGAGCGATCCGACGACCGCCGGGTTGGTCGACGCGTGGCTCGGGGGCAGACGGCGGGATTCTGTCGAGGGGGTTACCATCGCAGGTCCCAGCGGCACTGGCTCGCAGCGAGGGCTGATGGTAGCCCGACGCGCCGCTTCCGCGCGAACGCTGAACTCCTGAGGGTTCCGGGAGGCGTGCCGTGGATGCTAGCCCGGCCACAGCCAGCCGAAGACACCGGCGGTCAGGAGCGCATAGATCAGGCCGTCGATGGTCGCCTTGATCGTCGTCCCCCACGCGCGGCGATACCAGATCGAGATCTGCCAGAGCGCGAGCGCGTAGCCGATGAAGGCCGTCGTGCTGATGAAGCGGAAGACTTCCATGTAGTCGGAGCCCGGCGGCAGAGCGCGCCCGGTCACGTACGCTGCGAAGATGCTCACGACCAGGCTGAACAGAAACCAGAGCCCGAGGCTCTTGCCCATCGACACCGGGCGGTTCGGCATCACGGTGATCACCATGACGGGGCCGCTCTTCATCTTCTCGGTGAACTCGGGAGAGCTCATCTCGGCCGTGCTTCCGGCGCGCGGGACCATGTAATCCCCCGGCGGAATCGCGAGCGGCTGCACGGCTGCCCGGAAGGCGTCCTCGTTCGGAATTGCAGGATAGTCCGAGTCGTGCCACTTCAGAAGCATGTGAATCAGCGAGCTCGCCAGGAAAACGAGGACGGCGGAGAGAAGCATGGGGAGCCAGAGCGCGGGCAGACCGGTCATGGGAGCCTCCTTGTTCCGTGATGGAGCTCGAATGATAGCGCGGTTTCGCAGGGCGGAGGCCCTTTGCCTCCGTGCGCCCGAAGGTTACTTCGCGGCGCTCGGCCGCGATCGCCGGTGCGACGGACCGGAACTTGCTTCCAACCTGGCCATGAGCGAGCCTGAAAGCAAACCGAAGAAAACACCCGCGGGAAAGGACTCCGCGAGCAAGCGTTCGGCAGGCAGCGGCCCGGCCGGGAAGGCACCCCGGGGCAAGCTTGCCCAGGGCGCGAAGAAGGAAGCGCCGCCGAACGCGTTCGAGGCTTACGGCGGCGGAGACGAGATGCCGCTCGACGGTTACGTCTGGCTCCTCGGGGCCTTCGGCGTCGCCGCGGCGAGCGTCGTTGCCGCAGCGGCATCGGGACGTCGGTTCCCCAAACGCGTGAGCCCGACGGATGTCGTCCTCATCGGCGTGGCCACCCACAAGCTGACCCGCATCGTCACCCGCGACTGGGTGACAGCGCCGCTGCGCGCCCCGTTCACCGAGTTTCAGAAGTCCCTCGGCTCGGGCGAGGTTCAGGAGACCTCGCGCGGCGAGGGGCTCCAGCGCGCCATTGGAGACCTGCTCACCTGTCCTTTCTGCACCGGACCCTGGATCGCGGGCGCCCTCTTCTCCGGGCTCGTATTCTCCCCCCGTGTCACGCGGCTCGTGGCGGCCACGTTCGCATCCGTGGCCCTCTCCGACTGGCTTCACCACGCCTACGGCATCGTCCGCGCCGCCCGCAAGGACGGGGCCGGGAGCGGATTCTGATGAGATCGGGCAGACGCCCCTCCAAACTGTTCGACGATGCTGTTCGCACACACCTCTGGCCTACCCGATCAGATCGCGAGTTCGCGAAGATCCCCCATCGCGATTCGATCACGTGAATGAGGTGAATCGGGTCTTGGAGCGTATCTCTTCGGGTCTCGGAGAGTCAGGATCTACTCACGACGGCGGATCGATCGTTCCAGATCAGTCGTCTCCAGATCAGTCGCCCCCTCCCGTGCCCGTTGAGCCGTTCGGCACGGTGAGGACGTTGTCCGCGGTGACGGAACTCGTTTCGAGTTCCGGCCGGAAGTTGCTCTCCGTCAAGAAGATAGAGCCACCAGAGAAAAACGAGACAAGCAGGAAAAAGATGAACCATTCGCGCATTTGAGCCCTCCTAAGGCACACGTCCCGGCGGAGCCGGGGAAGTCATATTGTCGAGGAGGGCGCCCTCTCAGATAGAGGAGTAGCGAATTTGGGGCAAAACCATACCCCCCCCGTCAAAAAAAAGTTTACGACAGGGGAGGAAGGGCAAACCGGGGCCCCGGACCCGTGGTCAGGGGCGATCGGGAGGGGGGGCGAAAAGGAGGTCGGGCTCGTTCGGGAGCCGTTCCAGAAAAGAGCGGACTCGGCCGACGGCCGGCTGCGGGTTCTGCCCGCGTGAAACCGATTCTCCGAGAAACGCCAGGGCAGTCAAAGCGTTGGCTGTGATCCCAGCCTCACTGAATCGCTTGTAGAGCGACCGGCACTCGGCGGTGGCGACCGCATTTTCGTCCGCGGCGAGGTGTGCTTCGATGCGGTCGAGTGCGACGACTGCGGCGAGACTCTGCATTCCAGCGGCCAGGAACTCCGTCTCGCT
>JBHEOL010000060.1:0-6123 GCA_046261635.1 Thermoanaerobaculia bacterium
TCCTCGGCTCCCTCGGTCGTGATGATGATGATCGGGATCGACTTCGTCTGCGCGTTCTGGCGAACCAGAGACACGAGCTTCAGCCCGTCCATGACCGGCATGTTGATGTCGGTGAGGATCAGGTCGATCGACTCGCCCGAGAGCTTCTTGAGCGCGTCGACACCGTCCACGGCCTCGATGATCCTCGCGTTCCTGAATCGCTTCAGGGAAAACGAGATCAGCTGCCGCATGGTCGGCGAATCTTCAACCACCAGAAAAGTCGCGTTGTCCACTCGTCTTTTTCACCCTCTCAGGACGTGGTCAGCAGGTCGAGGAAGCTCTGGATGGTGTTCAGCTTCCTCTCGGACTGCGAATAAAGCTTGGATGAGAAAATTGCCGTCGCAGCCTGCGCCGCAAGTAGAGAGAAGAGCTCGTAATCCACCGCCGTGAATGCGTGCTTCTGCTGAAGGAGGCTGTAGATCACGATGACACCGATGACGTGGTCCTTGATTTTGAGCGGGACGATGGCGATCGGCGCGTCGAGGCTCTTGCCGAGCTCATCCATCTCGTCGCCGGCGAACCATGGCTCCCCCGTCCGGGCGACCTCACCGATCTTCCCCTCACTGCTCTCAACGCTCAGCTCGGAGAGGCCCTTGAGATCGTGCCCCCCCTCGGAGGCGATGACTTTCAGCTCGTTCGTCTTCTCGTCGGCCAGCAGGATCCCGAACACCGATGATCCGACCAGGTTGATCACGATCTCCTGGACGATCTGGATGACTTCACGGAAATCGAGCGTCGAGTGGAGCTGGTAGCTCGCGACGTAGAGGTTGGCGAGGTTGTTGTTCTGCTCTTCGACCTCGAGGTAGCGGTAGGCGAAGTCCTTGTTCTCGGCCTCGACCGACTCGTAGCGGTCCCGGATCTGCCGGTTCTCCTCGACCAGCTGGTCGATCTGAACCCGGAGCTTCTCGAGCTCCTCCTGCAGGGCCGGCGACAAGGATGAGGTCGCCGATTCGATGGAGGCGAGCCGGTAGCGCAGCCGCTGATTCTCCCGAAGGAGCTCCTCGGTGAACTCTTTCCCCTTGTTGAACAGCTCGAGGAACTTCTCGGCGCGGCGGCTGACGTCTTCGCTCATGAATGGACGGTCGATTTCCCTGCGGCAATGTAGCATAGCTCTACGGCAAAGTCAGAAGGCAGAAGGCAGAAGTAAGGGCAAGGCAGAAGGCAGAAGGCAGAAGGCAGAAGTAAGGCAAAGGCAAGGTCAGGGGCGGAAGCCACGCCACGACGTCATCCTGAGAGGCTGTGAAGCACGGCGAAGGATCTCCGGATGGCAGGATCGCGTTGGCCGGTGCGGGGGAACGGGCAGGTGGCGCGATCCCGCAATTTTGAAGATCCTTCGGTCGCGCGCACGGTTTTCGTGTGGGGGGCCTTCCCTGCGGCGCTCCCCTCCGTCCGGGAACCTGGAACCAGCGAAATCGAGAGATGGGGAAGGTTTTGCCTTTGCCTTTCCTTCTGCCTTCTGCCCTCTGCCTTCTGCCTTGCCTTTCCTTCTGCCTTGCCTTTCCTTCTGCCTTCTGCCTTCCCTTACCCCTCCCCCCACAGGTCCGCGATGGCGCTACCGATCTCGTGGAGAGGGCGGATCTGCTGCACCGCGCCGGTCCGGATCGCCTCGGCAGGCATCCCGAAGATGATCGCCGTCGAGGCGTCCTCCGCGATCGTCCGCCCCCCCCTCTGCGCGATCAACCGGATCCCCTCGGCTCCGTCGTCCCCCATCCCGGTCAGAACCACGCCGTAAAGCCGCGATCCGCAGGCCTCGGAGGCGCTCGTGAACAACCGGTTCACCGACGGCGCGTACAGGTCGAGCTCCGAACGCTTCCGCACCCGCAGCCGCAACCCGCTGCCGTCCCTCCGGATCGTGCTCTCCATCCCGCCGGGAGCGACATGGACGATCCCCGGCTCGAGCGTCGCTCCGTCGACTCCCTCGATCACCTTCCACACGCTCAGCCGGTCGACCCTCTCGGCGAAGAGCCGCGTGAAGACCGGGGGCATGTGCTGGGCGACCACGATCGGGACCGGGAGCAGGCGGAGGTCCTGAAGCAGCACCTGAAGGGCGGGCGGGCCGCCCGTGGACGCCCCGATCACGATGCAGTCGGCCGGGCCCTTCGCCGTATCCGGCGGGGCTTCCTCGCCGGGAGCCGCCGTCGGCTCCTCGTCGCGGATCCGCTTCCGGACGTTCTCGAGGCGGACGTTCGCGCACTGCACCGCCTTGCGGACGAGCTCGGCCCGGATCTCCTCGAGCCGCGGCGAGACCCGTCCGCCCGGCTTCGGGATGAAGTCGAACGCTCCGAGCTCGAGCGCCTTGAACACGTTCCGGTCGCTCGCCCGCGAGGAGATGACGATCACCGGGGTCGGCCGCGAAGCCATCAGCCACCGCAGGAACGAGAACCCGTCCATCGACGGCATCTCGAGGTCGAGCGTGATCAGGTCGGGCTTGTGCCGCATCACCTGCTTGATTCCGTCCTCGCCGTCGACCGCAGTCGCGATGACGCGCACCGACCCCTCCGACTCGAGCATCCGGGTCAGGGTCACGCGGTTGAACGCGGAGTCGTCGATCACGACCGCTTTGATCATCGGGCTCTCGGGCAAGTGCGGATCATTTCTGATAGACCATGTCGTGGGCGAGGTGCTTGAGCTTGAATTGGGTGGACAGCGAGATCAGCGATTCGGAATGGCCGAGGAGCAGGTAGCCTCCGTCGAGCAGCCGAGAATAGAAACTCTGGATGACGGATCGTTTGGATGCCTCGTCGAAATAAATGATCACGTTCCGGCAGAAGATCACGTCGAGTGCGCCGACCAGCGAGACGCGCGGGCCGTCGTAGAGATTGAGCCGGCCGAACTGAACGCGGTTGCGCACCTCGTCCCGGATCCGCCACGCGTGGGCGTCTTCCTGGGTGAAGTACCTGTGCCGCAGCTCGTCGCTCGTGGCCCGGAAGGCATTCTCCCGATAAAGCCCCTTCCGCGCCTTCCCCAGCACGAGCTGGTTGATGTCCGTCGCAAAGATCTCGAAGGCCGCCTTTTCGTAGAACCCCTTCTCGGAGAGGAGCATCGCGACCGTGTAGGCCTCTTCCCCCGAGGAGCAGCCGGCGGACCAGATGCGGATCTTCCGCCCGGGCCGCTTCTCCATCAGTTCGGGGATGATCTCCTCGCTGAAGGCGGCCAGCTGCGCCGGCTCGCGGAAAAAGTAGGTCTCGTTCGTGGTCACCAGATCGAAGATCCGATCGTACTCGGCGTCCGAACGTGGGTCGTACTGGAGGTAATAAAAATACTTCTGGAACGAATCGAAGTTGAGCTCTCGTGCCCGGGGTGAGAGCCGTTTCTGGATCAGGTACTTCGAGCTGTCCGCGAACCACAGCCCGCTCTTCTGATAGATCGCATCTCTCATCTGCCGGAACACGTCGTCCGGCAGATCGAGATGGTGATTCATCGAGAAGGCGAGCGAGCTCATGACGGATCAGCCCTGGGAATCGGGAGTCTCCTTCATCGCCCGGAGGATCGCGGCGATCACGATCTCCTGGCGGCTGTCCGCCGTTCGCCACACCTGCTCGAGAAGATCGCGGAACACTTCCTTGTGCCGGACGAGCAGGTCCGAGATCTCGTCCAGGATCGGCCGGCGGTCGAGTACCTGCATGAGAACGGGAAACGACTCGCGGCTCGGCATCTGATCGAGCGCGCCCACGCACGCCTGCTGGACGTAAGGATCGGGATCGTGGAGCAGGACCCGGTAAAGCAGCTCGAGCGCGCGGGGGTCCCCCCTCTGGCCGAGAGCCGAGGCAGCGGCTCCGCGAATTCGCCAGTCGGGAGCCTCGAGCGCCTGGAGAAGCCGGTTCCACACTTCCTCGCCTGGGATGCGCGCCAGCGCCAGAAGCGCGGCCTTGCGGATCTCGATGTCGGCATCCATCAGCGAACGGTTCAGCACCGGGACGATCTCGGGACGGGCCGACTTGCCGAGCGCCTCGAGGATCGCGATCTGCACCGGCGGATGCGCGCGTGCGAGATGGGCGACCAGCGCGTCGTTCGCTTCCTCCCCGCCGTACTCGCCGAGCGCCAGAGCTGCCGCGGTCTGGATCCAGACGTCGTGGTCGCCCAGGGCGGTGATCAGAGGCTCGAGCCCCTTTTCCGGCCGCACCTTCACGAGCGCTTCGATCGCCGCCACGCGCACCAGGTTCGATTCGTCCGCCAGCGCCAGCACGAGCTGATCCGCGAATCGCGCCTCGGCGTACTTCCCCATCAGCGAGATCGCCTTCTGCCGGATTTCCTCGTCCTCGTCCTTCGAGGCCAGCAGCAGCTGGTCGGGATACCCCTCCCCCTGGATGTTCACCAGGATCGCCAGCGCGTTCAGCCTCTCGGGGACCGAGTGCGAGCCGAGCAGCTTCTTCAACTTCGCGATCGTCTCCACCTTCGCCTCGGGAAACGCGCTGACCAGCGCCGTGATCGCGATGACCGCCGCCTGCTGGCACCCGACGTCGTCGTCATCCAGGCGCGCCATCAGATAGTCGATCGGCGTCGCGTCGAGCGTCAGTCCGAGCGCCTCGATCGCCAGCCTCCGGATCATCGGACTGTCGTGATCGAGGAATGTGATCAGCGGCGGGATCACCGCCTCGCCCGCAACCGCACGCGCGATCCGGATCAGGAGCGCCACCATCTCATCCTCGTCCGCCGTCCGCAGACGCTCGAGAACCGGCGCCGCCGCTTCCGGCCCGAAGTCGATCAGCGCCTGCGCGGCAGACTCCGCGCTCTCAGGCTGCTCGAGAAACTCGAGCAGCGGCTCGATCGCGCGCTCGTCGCCCGACCACCCGAGGAACTTCAGGATGAAATTCTTCACCTCCCGCTTCGGCGTGACGCGGAGGTGGTCGATGAGCGGCGCCACTTTCGAGGCAGGGAACGACTCGCGGAACCGCTTCTGGATCAGATGTCTCTCGGCCGCTTTCACGACCTTCGGCTTGTCCGCCTCGGCGAGATGGATCAGCGAGCGGAGCGCCGTCAGGTTCAGCTTCTCGTCGTCCCCGATCACCTTCAGAAGAAAGTTGACCGTGCCGACGTCTCCGATCCGGCCGACCGCCTCGAGCACGGGCTTCCGAAGGGCCTTTTCCTGGTAGAGCGGAAGGATCGAGGGCAAGGCCGCGCGGTCACCGATCTCCCCGAGGGCCTCGATCACGTGGAACCGGAGCCAGACATCGTCGCGTCCGAGCGTCTTGATCAGCAAGGGGACCGCCGAGGCGTTCCTGTAGCGGCCGAGCGAGCTGACGGCCGAGCTGAGGATGTTCAGGTCCTTCTCGTCGGCGACCATGCCGTTGAGCATGCGGAAGCCGTCGGGCGTCCGGACGTCGCCCAGCAGGTTGACCAGGGAGAGGCGGACGTCGGGGTCGAGCTCGCGCCGCAGCGCGTCGATCATGAACGGCACGCCCGGCTCGCCGACTCGGATCAGGGCCTCGGTCGCGGAGTTCCGCTTGCCGGCGTTCTCGGGATCGCGAAGGGCCTCGATCAGCCCGCGGATCACGTCGTCGCTCGGGTTTCTCAGAAATCCATCGACGATCGTCTTCCGGACCCGCCAGTCCTTGTCGCCGAGGAGCTCGTACATCAGCGGCAGATCCTCGCTCTTCATGGTCAGCGAGACCTGGAGGGCTGCTTTCTGTCGGACGTCCGCGTCGGTGGAGCGGGCCTGTTCCGCAATCTGGGGTGAGATGCTCATGATGCTCCCGAGGCCGGCAGATTGAGCTCCTCTCGCTTCATCTGGACGAACTGATTCAGCGTCTCCATGAAGAAATCGCTCTTCTGCCGCACTTTCGCCGGCACGCGTGACTCATAGTACTCACGCCCCTCGGCGATTTCGTCCTTCAACTCGTTCATAAACGTTCCACCGCGGATTCCGCGGTCCACCTTCTCGGTGTTGTAGATCACGATGTCCGACAGGATCAGCCGCGCAAGGCGGCGCGCCTCGTCGTGCTCCACCGACTCGAGCTCGGCCGGGTGCTCGGGGGTGATGTCGGGAAACAGCTTGCCGATGATCTGCCTCAGCTCCTGCGAGGGGATCTGCTCCTCGATGTACTCGTCCGCGCCGTAGAGGTTGGTCGGGTTCGCCCGGAAACG
>JBHEOL010000053.1:0-11287 GCA_046261635.1 Thermoanaerobaculia bacterium
GTTCTCGTTCGTATCGAGCCTGATGGCCGGGATGAGCTGGCCATAGGTCCCGATGCCGTTCGCCGCCACGTTGTAAGTGCGGGTCCAGATCTGAGGAAGCTTCTCGGTGTTTCCGCGCACGATGACCGGTCCCGAGTTGTCCTTGTCGGTGAAGAACGACATGAAGTCCTCGGAGATGAGAGTCGACCGGTCGAGTCTCATCGTCTTCGTGACCGCCAGCGTCGCGGACCGCAGCTCGAACTCGAGCTCGACTTCCTCGCCCTGGTACGGATAGTAGATCTGCAGGTCGGTGCGCCAGAGCGAGCCGGCATGCCCCGCCCCATGCGTCACGACCGGGAGAAGGAGCGCGTAGGAGTTCTCCGCCGCGACGGTGATCTGTTTCGTCAGAGTCGGGGCGGCGCCGCCCGCATTCGAGCCCTGGAGCGAAATCTCCCACGGGCCGGCCGTCGAGAAGGTGTGAACGACCGACTGTCCCGTCTTGACGGTTCCGTCGCCGAAGGTCCACTTCCAGTTGGTGACGGGCTCTCCTCCCTGGGAGGAACCGGTCAGCGTGACCGGCTTTCCAACGATCGGAGTGTTCGGCGTCCAGGTGAAGTCCACGCTCGTCGGCTTGGCGACGTTGAGGTCGCCAACGAGGAGCGTTTTCGACTCTCCGACCTTTTCGCCGACGTTGTTCTTGATCTTCACGGTCACCTGGTAGGTACCGAAAGATGCGTACTTGTGCTTCGCGGTCTGGCCAGTGCCCTTGGTTCCGTCGCCGAAGTCCCACTCCCACGTGTCGCATGACTGCGGCGAGTAAAAGAAGACGGATCCCGTGAAGGCGATGTCCTCGCTGAGGTTGCAGTTCGAGCCGGGGGTGCAGCCGGAATCGTCACCCTTCCAGGTGAGGCCGATCGAGCCGCTCGGCGCGGTGGTGCAGTTTCCGGGAGGAGGAGGCTCCGTCGTCCCCCCACCACCGATCGTCACGGATTTGGTCTTGGTGACCGTGCCGTTCTGATTCGTGACTTTGAGACTGACGGTATAGGTCCCGGCCGAAGCGTACGTCTTCTGCGGATTCTGAGCGGCGGAGTTCGTGCCGTCGCCGAAAGTCCAGGCGTACGTGTCGCAAGTCTGCGGCGTGTACTGCCAGTTCGAATAGGTGAAGGAAATCGACTGCCCGGCAGCGCAGCTGACGCCGCAGGAAAGGGTGAAATCCGGATACGGACCCGGAGCCGAGCTGCAGTCCCCGGTCGGAGGCGGAGGCGGAGGCGGCGTGGTGCCGCCACCGATCGTGATCGATTTCGACTTGCTGACGGGTCCGGCTTCGTTCGTCACCGTGAGTTTGACCGTGTAGGTCCCGTTCGCCGCATAGGCCTTCTCCGGATTCTGCAGCGTCGAGGTGGATCCGTCACCGAACGTCCAGGAGTACTGGTCACACTCCTGCGGTGTGTATCCCCAGTTCGAGTACATGAACGTGATCAGCTGCCCGGCCGTGCAGCTGGTGCCGCAGGAGGGGGTGAAGTCCGCGTTCGCTCCAGGAGGCACGGTACATCCGATCGGCTCGGCGACCGTCCATGTCTGCTGATAGGAATTGCTCCCGATGGAGTTCGAAGCCTTGAGAGTCAGGGTTCGAGTTCCCTGTCTCAGGATATTGGTCAGGTCGACGATTTTCGCGGTTGCGACCAGCGTGCTGTCCAGCGTCCACTGATAGGTCCAGTCGGTCATGCTCTGGCCGCTGATGGAGTCGGCCGTGGCGCTGCAGGGCTGCCCCTCTGTGAGGCAACCGGTACGGGTGAACGTCGGGTCGGGAACGACGAGCGCGAACTCCGAGCTCGCCGTGGCGAACGTGCCGCAGGTCGTATCGATGATCTGCGAAGCGTCGACCACAACAGAGAGAATGACCTTGCTGCCGTTCGGCTTACTGTTGATCGTGTAGGTATCGCTCGCGAGCGTGCCGAGGGTGAGCACGCGCGTCACGGTTGCGAGATCCGAGCCCTCCGCGTCGACGTGGCGCCAGGTGACCGTGGCGGGAGTACTCGCGCCGGCGCGGAAAGCGGTTGCAGCTCCGACGCGCGTCGCGTTGTTGAACGTGATCCCCGTGGTCGAGGTCGAGGCGATCGTGATCCGCGGGACGAACGGACGGACCGAGTAGCCGAGGGTGATCGCCGGCGGAGAGTACCGGGTGACGATGCCGCCGTGGCTCGCGACGCCGCTCGTGATCGTGTAAGGCCCGTACTGCGGGGCGAACGTCAGGTCGTGGGCGCCGCACGAACCGACCGGCTGCGGGTCATTCGGAAAACGGTCGGTGGCCGTCGCCTCGAGGGTCCACTTTGTGTAGTGCCCCTGAATCGAGCCGTCCGAGGCGTCGACGAACACGTCTCCGAGTACGATCGGTGCCGGCGAACTGGCGTTCGGCTGCAGGAAAAGTTCATCCGTTCCGGCGAGCCCGAACCGCGCGATCGGCGTCAGCATGTTCACGGCGACGGTGTCGGCATTCGAGCTGTCGGTCACCGCCTGAGCAGTCACGCTCCGAGGTGTAGTGATTGCCGTCGGGTTCGAGAGGCCGGAGTACTGATAGGCGATGCTGCTGTCGGTAGTGGTGGTCGTCGTGTTGCCGGGCGCTCCCACGTTGTCGAAGTTCCAGCTGATGTCGATCGGACGCGGCTTATAGGTCCCGGTGAAGGTGATCGGATCGCCGTAGTACGGACCCGTGCCGCCATCCGAATACGGGTTCGCGGTGCCATACCCGGCGGCGGTGTTGATCCCGATGTCGATATTGTCGGCAGCCTGAAGCTCATACACGTCGCCGAGGCCGTCGTTCGACCAGAACATCAGGACGCGCGTGCCGTGCTTCTCGACGCGAAAGTCGCGGATCCAGGCGGTGTAGCCGAGGGGCTGCGCATAGCCGTCGGGCGCGGTGTGATAGTACTTCCGGAAGAACTGCTTGAGATCGATTGCATTCGGAACTCCGCCCTCGAGCTTCCAGACGAATCCATCATTCTTGTAGTCGCGATCCTTCCCTCCGGCGGCGAGAAATCCGCCATTGCCCCAGTTGAAGGTCTGGCTCTGCTGAAGATTCGTCGGATAGGCCGCCTGCGCGAACGTGCCGCCAGCGAAGGTGTGGAGCTCGTACGAACGGGTCGCGTAGAAGTTGGCTCCATCGGAGGTAACGTGCCTAAAGCCCTGGCCAGTCACCGCGTGTCGCGGCGTGTTCCTCCTGAGGCCTTCCATCGTGTAGAAGGCGAGGTCTCCGCGTCCGTCGACAATTGCGATGGTCGGGTCCGTTCCCTTCCCCTTCGTCCATGACATCCTGGTGACGGCTCGCGAGATCAGCTTCGTGGGAGCGGTGGGATTGGTCGTGTCGTAGAGATGGAGGGTGCCGCCGTCGTACATCAGGGCGTAATAGCTCGACCCCGAGCGGACCGCCATGATCGCCATCCCGGCGCCAGCTTCGTTCGTCTGGTAGACCAGCGGAATGCTCGATCCCTGATCTTTGTGGATGCCCCAGCCGAAGACCTCATACGCGAGATAGACGTAACCGCGGTCGTCGTAGTCTGCGTCGTAAAGACGCTCCTGACCGTCCATATAGAACGTGGTCCAGCCGGAGTCTTCCCATTCCGCGTAGATCGTCAGCTGACCGGGAAGGTACTTCTCGCGAGTCATGCCGGGATCGGCTCTTCCCGGAGCGTAGACGAGATTCTTGCCGTCTTTACGGAGTCGCTGTTCGTAGAACGCGTCGTAGCTGGTGACCTCCAAACCTTCGCCCGAAATGGTGTAGACGCGGTTGAGCTCGGGCGCGTTGATGACCTTCTTCGCGCGGACCGTTCGGTAGCCGGTGCCATCCTGGTAACCACGCGTCGCCTGCGAGTCGACCCAGCGGCCGACAAACGACTTGATGGGCATCGTATAGGCCCAGGTCGGCTTGTTTTTCGAGAGATCGTCGGAACAGGTGGTGCAGATCACCGGCGGCTCGGACTCTGACCCCGGCATCGGATACGCCTGTCCTCGCGCCGATGACGGAAGAACCGTCGTCATTGCAAAGACCACACTCGCCACACTCAGCAGTAACCGTTTCACAGAGACCTCCGAACCATTTTGGGACATGAGCTTTACCTTGGACCGTCAGAGTTTGATTGTAGCGCGGGAGCACCGCGCCGCGAATCTTATTTTAAGCAGAAGAGGCATCGCTTGGGAACCCCCTAATCCGCTCAACCCGAAAGAAATCGTGAGTGGCGTCCGTCGGGGAAAAAAAGAGGCGGGCCGGATACCCCGGCCCGCCTCGAGGATACTACTTGTTTCGCGACTCCTTACGGGGTCACGTTAATCGCTGGTCCGATGACACCGGCTTCCGGAGCTGCCGAGCAGCCGTTGCCGAGCATCGTGGCGTCGAAGAGGACACTGTAGCGTCCTTCAGCCGACATGGAGACGGTCACCCAGTTCTGCGAGGTGCCGGCCGGACGGCCAGCGCTGTAGGCAGCGGAGCCACCGTTGTCGAGGTTCATGTAGACCCAGCCACCGAGGTCGGCGGTGCCGGTGAAGTCGCCCGGCATGAGTGAGTCGCCGATGTTGACACGGAACGCCTCGTTGGTGCCGAGATCAGCCGGAGCCGGGGAGATGATGACGCCACCCTGGCGGGTCATCGGGTTCTCGGACTCGTCGAACCGCACGATGTTCGTGAACGCGATGTTGGCATTGTTGCGGACGGCGTTCGTAGCCGTGGTGCTGGTGCAGCTAGGAGGTCCCGTCGGGCCTTCACGCCAGATCTGGAAGTCGGTGTCGAACGTCTCGCCAGCGGCGATGTAGCGGGCCGCGAAGGTGCCCGGGAGCGGCTGACGGCGGTCAACGTTCTCGTTCGTCGCCGAGGTGTAGCGATCGTAGAAGGTGTACGGGAGGTTCGTCGGGAACTCGCCCGCGATGCCACCCTCGGGGATCGCACGGATGTGGACGAGCGGGGTCGCGCCGGCGAAGTTACCGGTGGCCGCGTCCGGGTTGATGTACATGTAGTCGCCCGTCAGGACGTTGTCAAACGCGATTTCCTGAAGGAAGTACGACTCCTGGGTCGGAAGGCCGGTGCCGCAGACGCGAGCGACGTCGATCGTCGCATAGCCCGTGGCGATCGTCGGGTGGTTGCCACCGACGGCCACGGTGCATCCGAAGCCGGGGTAGGTGCCGATGGTCAGCGCCGAGCGAATGGCAGCGGCGAGATCGGACGGAATCGGGCCCGGGAGGGCGGCGCAGGTGCCGCGGTTGTAGTGGACCGGATTCGCACTGTTCGCCGCCGAGAGCGAGCCCGTCTTGGTTGCGTTCGAGGTCGGGGGAATCTGGCCACGAACGATGAGGTCGTAGAGCGAGATGCCCTGGACGTCATAGCCGGTCAGGAAGATGTTGAAATCGATGACCGGGAAGGACCAGTCCGTCCACAGGGTGATGTGGGCGATCTGCGGAAGAGGCGAGGTGTTGACGATGGTGAAGTTGGTGTCGGCCGCAGTGTTGCGGGCCTCACCCACTTCGACTTCGAAATAGGGCAGAAGCAGCGTCGCTGCCGGCTGGAGCGCGATGTCGCACGAATCATCATTGTTCGTGGTGGTCGGCGAACCAGTGGCGAACGTCGCGTTCGGCTGGACGAAGAGCCGGTCTTCTCCCACGCCCGCCATTGCAGTGGCGGCCACGAGGAGCATCAGGCCCGTCAGAGTTAGAAACTTTTTCATCATTTTTCTCCTACACTTAGTTGTGGTTGTGAACTCGAAAATCCTTGAAAGCCTTGGTTGCGGAATGTCCCCCAGACTCGCCCGCGATAGGATCACCTCCGGATCAGATTTTTAATGTGTGCTGCGAAAAGGCTCATGTAACTCCGCCAAACAGTAGGCCACAGGATCCAATAAGTCAACACTAAAAGCACTAATTTATGAGATTACACCATAAACTCGCGCCGTCGATTCGGGTGATTATACTGCGCGGCGCCTCATTTTCAACCCCTCGCGCGTCACTCCCCCGCGTTCATCCAGACCCGGATCGATCCGTCGCTCTGTTTCAGCGCCTCGAACATCATGACCACGTCGTCACGCCCATCTCCGTCGAGATCCGCAACGGCGATCTCGTAGCTCGAGTTCGCCGGAAGATCGAGGCCCTCGACTGCGGCGCGCTTGAACCCACCCTTTCCATCGCCCAGCAGAATGGCTGCCTCCCGCGGCTCGATCGTCGCGTAGATCAGATCGAGGTTGCCATCGCCGTCGAAGTCTCCCTTGCCGATCGCGAACAGCGTCCGGAAACCGCTCCAGCGCACGATCGAGGTGCGAACCGGCTTCCCTTTGACCCAGGAGACGCGTTCGAGCCCGATCATGCGACCATTCTCGACCGGCGGGATGACCTCCGGATCGATCTCTCTCGGCCAGGCGCGCCCGAAGCTGTAGATGGCGTCATCAGTCTTCTTCGACGAGAACTTGCCCGCCTCCACGGCTAAGTAGATTGAGCTGTATGGCAATACCTGGGGGCCGACGGACTTCCACTTCAGTCCCTTCTCCCCGAGCCACAGACCTTCCGGACCCGAGAAGAAAATGCTGGAGGCCACCAGATCGGGATAGCGGTCCCCGTTGAGGTTCGCCACCTTCAGCCAGTCGCCCGCCACCTGGCTGTATTGTTCGCCGATCTTCACCGGTTTCCAGGACGTTCCTTTCTTCTCATTCAGGAGAACCAGCAGCCGCGCATCAGGCGCCGGAGGCGCACCGGGACGCCCCTGGCCGAGCGTAGGTCCCTCGGAGAGCGCCACGATGTCCAGATCGCCGTCGCGATCCATGTCGTGCAGAACCACTCGCCGCGTCGGAAAGTTTGCGGGCAGCCCCTCCACCGAGACGAAGTTGCCGGGGCTCTCCTGCACATATGCCTGCACGCCCAGAAGGTGAACGCCGACGGCGACATCCATCAGGCCGTCGCCGTTAAGGTCACCCGCCGCCACCGAGCCGTAGTCCGCGCCACGGTCGAACTTCGCTTCCGTCCAGGGGCGCCAACCTCCCTTACCGTCACCCAGAAAAATCCTGATATTTCCATCGATGCCGCGTTGGGGCGGGACGAGGAGATCGAGATGACCGTCCCCATTCATGTCCGCGATCGAAAGGCTGTTCCGCCACGATCCCTGCTGAGGCAGGCCCGATGAGGACTCGACGAAGCGGATCGTCTTGCCGGCGGCCGGCACGTCGAGGGGCGTGAACTCAGGCCGGATCATCTCCAGAAAGTCGACTTCGGCCTGCGACGGGACGCGATACTCGGGTTTCGAGGCCGCCGGTGCAGCCTCCTGCCCCGCGGCCGCATTCGCAGTGTAGAGCCAGACCCACACGTGCTCGTCGTCCTCGCGATAGATCTCGCGGCCGATGTTGATGAACCCGAGAGGCCGGACCCACCCTGCCGGCTGGTCGTAAGTGGCCTTCTCCTTCGGGAACTTCTGGATTGTCATCTCATCCTTGCCGAACCGGATGAAAATCTGGTCAGGGTCGGGATCGGAGCCCGGATCGACAGTCGTGCCGAGACGCGTCATCCGCTCTTCCTCGGTCTCTGCCTTGTTGGTGAACGGGTCGATCGAGCGGAAGCCGAGCTTCTGCTCCAGAGCCGCGATCGCCGCCGCCCGTTCCGGGTCAATCTGCTCCTCCGCGGCCGGGATCTGCTCGGCTGCGGGCGCGGGAGACTCCTGCGCCACGACGCCCACAGACGACGAGAGCGAGAGACAAAGACCGAGTATCAATGCTGCTTTCAAACGAGACATCAGGGATTCCTCCGATTTCAGATCAGGTCGGCCAGGTTCGGTTGCGCCCGACGGAGAAAAAGAAGACCCCCGGTGAACGCCGCGCCGGCCACGACCAGTAGGATTACGATCGAAGCCGCTTGAGGTAACGGCTCCGAGAGAATCGCGCTCCGAAACAAACCGAGGAGGGGTGTCAGAGGATTCCAGACGAAGACCTTCTCCCACTCGCTTCCCTCGACCCGGTAGAGAATCGGACTCAGGTAGAAGAGGATGGAGAGGGCGAACCCGAGGACCTGCCCCACGTCGCGGATGAAGACCTGGAGCGTCGCCAGCGCGAGGGAGATCCCGGTCTGAAGACCGAGCTGGAGCACCAGGGCGAACGGGAGCAGCCAGACGTTCCAGAGAGAGTGGCCCGTCAGCAGGAGATAGCCGAGAAAGAGAAGGATCCCGATGGTCTCGAAGATCAGGGCCGAGATGTTGGGCACGAGGACGAGCATCTCGGTCTTGAAGGTGAGGCGGCGAACGAGGGTGGCATTTTCGGAGATGCTGCTCGTCCCGCGGGCGATCCCCTCCTGGAAGCCGATCCAGGCGAGAAGACCGGAAATGAGGAAATGGGCGTAGTTGCCGTAGGCCGCCCCCCCCTCTCCGGTCCGGGGACCGTCGAAAATCTGGGTAAAAACGAACCAATAGAGGACGACGAGGCTGAGCGGCTGGAGAACGGCCCAGGCGATCCCGAGGGTCGAGCCGGCGAACCGCATGGAGAAGTCGCGCCGGACGAGCTCGGATAAGAGGTAGAGATTGCGGGGGAGGGCGCCGAGCAGGGTCAGCTTGACACGGGGTTCGGCAGCCCTTAGATTGGTCACGTCCGGCGAAATTATTCGGCGGCAGCATAAAAGTCAAGAAGACCCTTTATGAATCGCTCAGTCCAGGTAGAGCTGGTCGGACGGAAGATCCGACAGATGCGTCGTCAGCGCAAGCTGACCCAGACGGAGCTCGCCGACCGGATCGGCATTCATCAGAGCGATCTCTCCCGGATGGAACAGGGAGAGTATCGCGTGGGGCTCGACACACTGCTGAAAGTCCTGCAGACCTTCGACGTCGGGATCGGCGAGTTCTTCGAGGAGAGGCCGCAGCCGGTGACTCCGATGGAGGCCTACACGGAGCTGAGCCCCGCGGCGCGGAAGGAAGTCGAAGACTTCATCGCGTTCAAGAGGATGCAGGAGGAATCGCTGGACGATTCCGGGAGCGAGGGGGACGATGAGCAGGACTGAGACCCGGATCGAAGAGATCCGCCAGGAAGGGATGAGGGATCTACAGGCGGGCCATCCGGAGAGGGCCCTCGAATTGTTCGACGAGGCGATTGCGCTCGGCCCCTCGGAAGAGCAGCGCGAGATCCTGACGATCAATAAGGCGCGCTCGCTGGTCGACCTGCGCCGGAGCGGCCCCGAAGTGCAAGCGCTCCCTATGATCCTGATGCGGAGAAAGAACCCGCGTCATTCCTTCCTCGCGGCATACACCCTCCAGTACAAGTTCCGGCTCGAAGGTGACTTCCGCAAGGCGGCCGTCTACGGGAGCCAGGCGCTCGTGCTCGCGGGCGAGAACGGCGGAGAATTCGAAGCGGAAACGCTGCTCGAGCAGGGAAGCATCTGCGTCCTCGACTCGCGCACCGCGGAGGCCATCGGCTTCTTCGAGCGCGCGCTCGAGATCCTCGCTCGCCAACCGGGACGGGAGCTCAGCGTCGCCATCGCCCTGCAGAACCTCGGCTACAGCCGGATGATCTCGGGGGAACCGGCGCGCGGTGTCGAGCTGATTCACGACGCTCTCGCCCGCATGGAAGCTCTCGGCGCCGACGGCTTTTATCCCGAATCGCACATCGACCTCTGCTACGGCTATCTCGAGCTCGAGAAGCTCGAGAAGGCCCGCCACTACGGCGAGCTCGGTCTCGCCCACGCGGTCGAAGACCGCCAGATCCGCAACGCGCATTACCTGCTCGGCGAAGTATTGTTCAAACTGAACCGCTCTGAAGAGGCCCGCGGCCATTTCGAGTCGCTGGCGCGCTACTACCCCGATTTTCCGAATCTCACGAACCTTCTGCTGGCGTTCGACCTGCGCCGGATGGTGAATCTCAAGCTATGAAGATCAGGATCCTCACACTCGCATTCGCGGTTCTTCTCTCGGCCGCTGCCGGCTACGCGCAGGATTCGAGCGTCGCGCTCAGCAACGACGGCACGATCTACTCCATCTTCACCGAGTCGTATGAGGGTGACGGCGAGATGGGCGCCCGCCTCGTGCTTCTCGAGCAGAAGGACGGCGAGTCGGTCACGACGATTCTCCCCACGACAGCGGCCGGCGGTTTCCACACCGACGCGGCGCTCGCATGGGACCAGGACTCCGAGACCCTCTTCGTCTTCTGGAAGAAGATGCCGAACCCGTTCTCGAGCGAACTGCTGTTCTGCTCCTACCGCGACGGCGAGTTCACCGAGCCGTTCTCGGTCGAGAACTCGATCTTCCATCTCCGGTTCAACCTCCAGATCGCCATCACCCACTGGGTGAAGGACACCGGTCCGATCCCGACCCGCGCGCGCGGCATCAACCTCCACGCGATCTGGTGGAACCAGACCGGCGCGGGCGAGACCGCCCGCTACGCAATGCTCACGATCGAGCACGGTGAGGTCGGCAGCATCTTCATCAGCGACCTTCTCGACTTCGTCGGCGACCACCGGCAGGAAGATGCATTCGAGCTGCCCGAAGGATTCAATCGCGTCATCTTCCGCGCCGCGGGCGTCTCGACCACTCCCGACCAGGCCGGCATCCACGTTACCTTCGGCGACTGGGAGGGGAACCGCTTCCAGAACGTCGACATCTTCCCCGTCCGGGGCGACGGCGTCCTCAACGTTCCTCTCGGCGTCTGGCGCGGCGACCTGAATCCGCCGACGCGCGTGTTCCACGACGTGGTCTTCTCCAACTCGGTGCCGTCGATCCTTCACGGGCCGGCCGGCTCGAACGGGATGGTCTTCTACCTCTGGGACGAGTCCGAGCAGCTTCACTACGCCGTGCAGAACCAGGGTGCATGGAGCGACGTACGGACCATCGCAACGGGCACGCGGCTCACGCCCGGAGCAGCCATGGCCGGTGTCAGGAACCTCCTGGCCGCCACCGAATAGACTTCCCCGACGAGATCTTCATCGCGCCCCCAGGCTCAGCCCGGGGGCGCTTTTTTTGTCGTCTCCCTCAGGATGACGGAGGCTGAAGCCTCCGCCACTGGCCGTGGCACTTCCCTTGCTGAGTGCGGCAACAGGAGGAGTTAACTTTGAACTGGTTCAATCTCTCTCTGATCGGCTGGATCGTTCTGATCATCGCCCTGGGAATCGCCGCCTACCTGGTCGGCGCTCCACCCGTCTGGATCGCCGTCGGTGCGCTGGCGCTGATCGGAATCGGGATCATCTTTTCGGTCAAGGGCTCGAAACCGCAGGCCTGACGGGCGAAGTCATCGAAGTCATCGGGCAGGGCGGTTGCCTTGCGGGCCATGATCCCGGCCACGGTTGATGAAGCCAAACCGTGGCCACATGCGCCGCG
>JBHEOL010000122.1:0-16329 GCA_046261635.1 Thermoanaerobaculia bacterium
GGATGTAAAAGGGCGCGTCTCAGTTCCTCGCGACTGAGTCGCCGGGAAGAGGGTCCTGCCACTAGAATGAGCGAATGCACGAGCTGACGGAGATCCTCCAGGCCGCCGCCGCGTCTCCGCAGCCGTCAGCGCTCGCGACGATCCTCCATGTACGCGGCTCCTCGTTCCGGCGGGCAGGAGCGCGACTCTGGCTCGGAGTGGCAAGCCGTGTCGGCTCGGTCAGCGCCGGTTGCCTCGAGCACGACCTGGCCGAGCGTTCACGGGCCGTCATCGAGAGCGGGGAGCCGGCACTCGTTTCGTACGACACCTCCTCGGAGGACGACATTCTCTGGGGTACCTCCTCCGGATGCGGAGGCCGGCTCGAGATTCTGCTCGAGCCCTGGACGACGGAGCTGGAATCCACCCTTTCACTCGCCGAGAAATCGCTCTCCGCCAGGGAGAGCTGCGTCATCGTTCACGAGTGGGAGGATGGCCAGATCCGGCGTGCTTTCTTCCCCCGGGAAGAGAAAATGGCTTGCGCCTCCGAGCTCCGCTCGGTCGCGCTGGAAGCGATCGAGGCGGGTCGGAGCGCCATGGCCGTGACCGACGCGGGGGGAGTCCGCCTCCTCGAAGTCCTCGCTCCGCCCATTGCCCTCACGCTCTTCGGTGGCGGTGAAGATGCGCGGCGCGTCGCCGCCCTAGGCGCTTTCCTCGGGTGGAGCGTCGCCATGGTGCATCGCAGCTTTGCGGAGCGACCACCCTCGATCGAGGGCGTGCGTTCGTTTCCCGCGCTCGCCGGCGATCACCCGGCCGATCCGCGGTCGGCCGTCGTGATCATGAGTCACGATTACTACCACGACGCCGAGATTCTCAAGGCGGCCGTCGCCTGGCCGGCCGGCTATCTCGGAATCGTCGGTCCAGCCCGGCGTACGGCCGATCTCCTGAAGACCGCGGGACTTTCTGGCTCAGAGCTCGGGCGGCTTCATTCCCCGGCAGGACTCGATCTTGGAGGAGAAACTCCGGCCGAGATCGCGCTCTCGATCGTCTCCGAGATTCAGGCCCTCCTGAACGGCCATCGGGGAGGGCCGCTGAAAGAGAGCTCGGGCCCGATCCATCGTCCCGCGATCAGCCGGGAGCCGGCGACGACTGGAAAATGAGAAGCGCGGCCCTGATTCCGGCCGCCGGCGCTTCAGTGCGGATGGGAAGGCCGAAGCTTCTTCTCGAGCTCGGTGGGCGGACGCTGATCGAGAACGCCATCCGAACAGCGGTTCTCGCGGGATGCTCTCCCGTCGTGGTCGTCGTCGGCGGGGGGCCGCCGGCGATCGCCCGGATCGCCGAACAGTCAGGAGCCGAGGTCGTCGTCAACGGCGACTGGGCGAATGGGCTCGGGTCTTCCATCTCGCGGGGGATGGCCGCGCTTTCCCCGGCCGTCGACGTCGTCGTCATTCTTCCGGCCGACCAGATCGACGTGGAGCCGGAGCACCTTCGACGCCTGATCGCATCCGTTCGCGAGGAGGGTGGTGTCGCAGCGACCGACTTCGGCGGAAGCCTCGGCGCGCCTGCGGCATTCGCCGCGGGAGCGTTCGGACTTCTCCGTGAGCTCGATGGCGATCGCGGAGCACGGGACTCGATACAGAACGCCAGATCTCTCGCGCCGCCGAGACCGATCCGCGACCTGGATACGCTACGGGATTTCTCGGAAGCGGGAGGGAAGCTCGAAGGGCCAGAGTGAAATCTCCCCTCGTTCGTAGTCGATCGAAACGAAGAATCGCGCGAGAAGCCGATTCCCGATTCGGATGTCGCTCACAGGGGCGATCCGTGCGTCGATTGTTCCGAGATCGAGATCCCCGATCCGCAGCGAGATCGGCCGGCGGCCTGGAGAGCCGAACACCGATTCCGGAAGAAGAATCGTATCGGGATTCGTCGTATCGATGATTCCGCGGAAGGGAGTGCCCTCGATGGAGATCGGGAACGTCGGGATCCCTTCGAATCGCGCCATCTCAGTGTCTTCGGATGGAACCCGCTCCCTCGACAGCGTGATCAGCCCGCGACGGAAATCGATTCCGAGCGTTCGATTGGCGAAGACGCTCCCACCGAGGATCCCGTCGGCGAGCGAAGACATCTCTGCCCGCTCGACGGACGTTTCCCGGCGCAGACGGGAGCCGAGGACGACTGCCACGCGACTCGTGTCGCGGGAAGCGGCGGGGAACCGGGAGTCGAGAGTGGTGTGGCTCTGCGCCGTGCCGAGGATGAAATCACCCTGTTCCCCACCGACGGTGGCCGGAACGACGAGCAGGTTGTCGCGGATCTCGAAGGCGACATGATCCGTTGAGGGCTGACTTCGGAACATGCTGCATCCGCCGGTCAGGAGGGCGGCGGCGATCGCGGTCGTCATCAGAGCTCGGGACATGGTGGGGAATGATCTCGCGATTGCACGGGCGGAGTCGAATCGCCCGATGCAATCCCGCGGCCACCGGGGGGGTGGGATGTTAAGATTCGCGCGATGCCCGCCTGGCGGCTCTACCCCCTCATCGCTCTCTTCCTGACCGGCTGTGCGAGCGCCCCTGTCCCGGATCCTCCGGACGCGGCCGCAGCCCCCCATCTCCTTCTGGCCGGGTGGTCCGGCGACGGGAACCGCATCCTTGGAGTGCAACGGACTCGGTCAGAATGCCGCCTCGTGGTGCGGGACCTGGTCGGCGCCGGAGAATCGGTTCACGATCTCGGCTTCTGCCCTTCGTCCATGAGAGTCGTTCGCGACGGCTCGCTGCTGCTGAAAGCCGGCGGGGAATCGACCCTTCTCACTCCCGATGGGGAGAGGATCCGTGGCGTCGTAGATGCGCTCGATTCCGAGCGGCTGCTCCGGCGCGACACAACCGGGCTGATCTGGCCGGACGGGACTCGATCCGAAGGGGCTCTCGGAGCACGCGACTTTCGCCTTCTTCCCGACGCAGCGAGCGCCGTGGCGATCACCCGCGAGATCGACGGGGAACGGCTGGTGCGGCTCGATGCCGGGGGCGAAGTCGCAGTCCTTGCCGGGCCGTTTGCTGCCATCGACTCCTTCGATCTCTCGCCTGACGGAGTCGAGGCTGTCCTTTCAGCGCGGCGGGACGACAACTTCGATGTCGCGCTCGCCTCGACAGCGGGTGGCGAGGTGAACTGGATCGGACCCGACCCGCTCGATGAGACGATGGTGAGCTGGGCGCCCCGGGGGAGCAAGGTCACCTACAAAATCGAAGCGCCCATGGGAAGCGTTCTGCGGAGCGTGCACGTCCCCACGGGATTCCAGCGGTCATTCTCCTGGCCCGGCACGCTCGTGCGCGGACTTTCCTGGCAGCCTCTCGCGGAGAAGTTCGTCGTGCTGGCGGAATCGCCCGCGTGGCCGCCACACGCGAGAATTGCCGACTACGCCGGGGATGCCTGGAACCCGCTGTTTGGCGACGCCGTCCCGGTCGCTGGCGATCCGGAACCCGCGGCGGCGCTGAGAAACACGTGGGTGTGGGCTCCGCGCGACCTGCGCTACGGCGAGTCGGTGCCATTGATCGTGTGGCTGGAGGGGGGAGAGCTCTGGGAATGGAATGGGGTCCGGGCCGATCTTCAGCAGAATCTTCGAATCGGGACGGCTGTTCTCGGGCGGGGGACGGAACAGCCGGGATGGCTGAAAGCGCTCCTGAGCGAGCTTCGATGGGCCGATCCTGGCCAGGTTTTCGTGGTCACCGCGGGGAGCTCGAGGGTAGCGCCCGGTGGGACGGATCGCGCGGTGATCCTGGCGCCCCCGGGGGATGAGCGATTTGAGTGGGCGGCCGAGCTCGTCGAGCTGAGCAGCGGGGAACCGGAGCTGGAAGCGGCGCAATGGCTCGTCCGGCGACTGCAGGAAGCGAAAAGAGAAGAATGAGTGGAGACGAGGAGCCGAAAAGGTCGACGCTCCGAGAGTATTTCGAGGCGCTGGTGATCGCGATGATCTTCGTGAATTTCGCGAGGATCTTCATGTTCCAGGCCTTCAAGATTCCAACGGGATCGATGATCGACAATCTTCTGATCGGCGATCACATCGTGGTGAACAAGTTCATCTACGGTGCCCCGAGCCTGTTCGACGCGGTGGTTCCGATCCGGGAGATCCGGCGCGGTGACATCGTGGTATTCCGTTTTCCGGAGCAGCCTGATACCGACTTCGTCAAACGGGTCGTCGCACTTCCGGACGAGGCGGTCTACATCGAGGACAAGCAGGTCTTCATCGACGGGCGTCCTCTGGATGAGCCGTACGCGCTTCACCAGGATGGAGAGATCTTCCCGAAAGGCGCCGGTCTGCCGGAGCCGTATCGGTCGCGGGATCAGTTCGGGCCGTTCGTGGTGCCGCGTGGTGAATATTTCGTGATGGGTGACAACCGGGACCGCTCGAACGACTCCCGCTATTGGGGCACTGTGCCGCGGGAGCTGGTCAAGGGGCGGGCATTTCTCATCTACTGGTCCTACCGTGGCGCTCCCGTATCCCCCGGCGGGAGTCCGGCACGGCGTCTTCGCGAGCTGGCGGAGGTCGCGACCGGGTTCATCTCGAACACCCGGTGGGAGCGCACGTTCCAGATCGTTGGCAGCAACGAAAATGCCGTGGTACGCCGCGGAGAAGCGTTGAACGAATGAGCTCCGAAACGGAAGTATCCACAGCTGGCGAGCGGGAGGAGCAGAAGACCGAGCCCGAGCACAAGGTCGTCGATCGCGCCGATCACTCGATCTCCCGTAAATCGATCCCGGAAAACGTGCTGAAGGTTCTTTATCGCCTTCATCGAAGCGGATATCGGGCATACCTCTGCGGTGGGAGCGTTCGCGATCTTCTGATGGACCGAGTCCCCAAGGACTTCGACATCGTCACGGACGCGCATCCTGGCGATGTCCGCAGGCTTTTTCGCAACAGCCGGATCATCGGGCGTCGCTTCCGTCTCGTCCATGTGATCTTTCAGGACGGGGTGGTGGAAGTGGCGACGTTCCGGCGGGAGCCGGAGAAGACCGAGGGGGACGCTCTCCTGGTCACCGACGACAACGTGTTCGGCAGCCCGGTCGAGGACGCGCGCCGGCGCGATTTCACGATCAACGGGCTGTTCTACAGCATCGCCGACTTCACGGTGATCGACTACGTCGGTGGATTGAGAGATCTCGAGGATCGGCTGATCCGGGTGATCGGAAATCCGGACGTGCGGTTTCAGGAGGATCCGGTGAGGATGCTCCGGGCCGTCGAGTTTGCGGCGCGTCTCGATTTCGAGATTGAGGCCGCGACTTACGACGCGATCATCGAGCACAGAAACGAGATCCTGAAGGCGTCGCCCCCTCGGGTCTCCGAAGAGATCCTGGAGCTGCTCAGGCGGGGATGGTCGTCGAGCGCGGTCGAGCTGCTGGCGGAGACGCGCCTTCTCGAGCCGCTGCTCCCGGAGCTCCAGCACAGACTCGACCGCGAGGGCATCGATTTCTTCTGGACGATGCTCCAGGTTCTGGATCGCACCGTCGGCAGCGGGAGGCGCATTTCGGATGCGGTCCTGTTCTCGGTGCTGGTGCTTCCCCACGTGATCGAGGAGATCGAGCGCGAGTCCGCCCTTCGTGAAGGGAAGCTCCGCGTCGGCGACATGCTCCTCCACATCCGCGAGCTGATCCAGCCGATCGTCGATCGGTTCGCCTTCTCGGCCGGGATGCGGCACCAGACCGAACAGGCACTCGAGACGCTCTGGCGTCTGCTGGAGCCACCGAGCGACAAGCGAAGCATGTGGCGGTTCGTTTTCCGCGAGCACTTCAGCGATGGCCTCGCGCTGCTCGAGCTCTATGCGCGATCCTCCAATCGGTACCTCGCCGTCTGTCAGCAGTGGCAGAGCTTCGCCCAGAAGGTGCGGCGGTCGGAGGAGGTCGAGCGGCCGCAGCCGCGGAAGAGGCGCAGGAGGAGGTAGGCCCGATGGAGGACCGCCCGATCTACCTCGACCATCACTCCACCACACCGTGCGATTCAAGGGTCCTGGAACGGATGCTTCCGTTCTTCGGCGACATATTCGGCAATCCCGCCTCCATCACCCATCAGCACGGCCGACGTGCCGCCACGGCCCTCGAAGAGGCTCGCGCTTCGGTCGCTGATTTTTTTCGCGTCCGGCCGGGTGAAGTGTTCTTCACCTCCGGAGCCACCGAGTCCAACAACACCGCGATCCGCGGACTCGTCCGAGCGGGCTCGCACGCGATCACTTCAGCGATCGAGCATCCATCCGTGCTTGCCCCCCTCAGGGCTCTCGAGAAAGAGGGAGTGGAACTGACCGTAATTCCAGTCGACGGGGAGGGGTTCGTCGATCCTGAAGCCATTCGGGATGCGATCCTTCCCCATACGGCGATGGTCTCGATCATGGCGGCGAATGGAGAGATCGGGACCATCGAGCCCCTCGCTCAGATTGCCCGGGTCTGCCACGAGCGCTCGGTCCCATTCCACTCGGATGCGACGCAGGCCATCGGGAAAATTCCGTTCGAGATGTCCGCGATCGAGTGCGACCTGTTGTCGATTTCGGCCCATAAGATCTACGGCCCGAAGGGGGTTGGCGCCCTCGTGATCAGGAAGGGGTCGAGGCCGGTTCCGCTCCTGATTGGCGGGGGGCAGGAGAAGGGGCTCCGCTCGGGAACGGTCAATGTGGCGGGCGCCGTCGGCCTTGCGGCGGCGCTGGAGCTCCGTAGAGAGGAGATGGGGGAGGAGGCGGCGCGGCTGACCGGGGCCCGGAACCGCTTGTGGGACCGGCTCCTCGCCGAAATCCCCGGCGCTTCCGTCAATGGCCCCCGGGAGTTAAGATTACCGGGCAACCTGAACATCAGCTTCCCCGGAGTCGATGCGGAAGCCGTGTTGTTCGCGCTGCGACGGTTTTCCCTCTCATCGGGGTCGGCTTGCAGTTCGGGCGAGCGTGAGCCATCCTCGGTGTTGCGGGCGATCGGTCTCGACGAGGCGAGCGCGCTCGGCTCGATCCGGATCGGCATGGGGAAGTCGAGTTCCGCGGAAGAGCTGGATCTGCTGGTGTCGGATCTCAAAGCGGCGCTCGATCGGATTCGGGAGATATCGCCTCGGTGATCGAGATGGGGATGAGAGAGCAGCAGCCGACGGTGATCCTGGTAAATCCCTCGCGGGGAACGCTTCTGTTCGACCGGGCGCTTCTTCACAGCCCCCATTGGTCCGTTCAGATCGCTACCCGCGGGACGGAGGCCTGGCGGCTGACGCGAGAACTGCAGGCCCGTGCCGTCGTGTTCACCTTCGATCTCGACGACCTCGTGGCGCCCGAGCTGTGCAGGCTGATCCGTGAATACAACAAGACCCGGCGCGTCTCCCTGATGCTGATCGGGGACCGTAGCGAACCGGAGCAGGTCGACATATGCATGGCTGCGGGGTGCAACGAGCTGATCTACAGGCCGCTCCATGGGTCAGAGCTGGAACTGAAGATTCAAAGGCTGCTGGCGATTCCTCCCCGCAGGGAGGTCAAGACCCTGACCCGCATCGAGGTCGTGGAAAAAGAGGCATCCTCGACGATGCTTGGTCACAGCGTGAACCTTTCATCGACCGGGATGCTGCTGCAGGTCGATGGAACGCTGCCGCCGGCGGCACGTCTCATGCTGCAGTTTTTTCTCGAGGATCCGGTTCTCCCGATCCGGGTTCGTTCGGAAGTGGTTCGGGCGGAGTTCACGGGCGGCACACCGCGTTATGGAGTTCGATTCATGGATCTGCCGAATGAACAGCGCTCGAGGATCGACAGCTTCGTCCGTCGGGCGCCGGAGGGCTTGGCGTGACGGATGTGGACCCGACGGAAGTGATGCGGAACGGGATCGAGGCGGTCCGAAAGCATGAATACCTTCTCGGGCTGACTCTCCTGGGGCAGGCATACAGTGGCCGCGGCGAACTGCCTGCGCCGGATGGGCTTTCCTTCTACGGGCTCTGTATCGCGCTGGTGCAGAAGAAATTCAAGCCCGCGGTCGATCTCTGCAAGAAGGCGATCGAGCTTCAGTTCTATCACGGTGATCACTACGCGAACCTCGCCCGGGTCTACCTCGCGGCGGAGCACAGAAAAAAGGCCATCTCCACCGTTCATAAGGGGCTGAAAGTCGTCCCCGAGGACGAGAACCTGATCCAGCTTCGAAGAGAGCTCGGCGTGCGGCGCCCACCTCCCATTCCGTTTCTCTCGCGCGACAACCCACTGAACGTCGTCCTGGGGAGGAACCGTCACGCACGCGAGGCAGCCGCGAGAGAAGCGAAGAAGAAGGGCGCGAACGGGAAGAAGCCGGGTGGCGGGCCGCCTTCGCCGCCGGTCGCCTAGGTTCTCCCTCCCCCGGGGCTTTGCCCCCCCCCGCGCCTCAGGAACGTTTACGGCGATAGAGCGCGGCGAGTGTTTCGGGAGAGGCTCCGAGTTTCCACCTGAAGACGATCCACCAGTTGATCGCCACTGTCTTCAGCACGCCGGTGGCGAGAAACCTCGATCCGCTCGTCTCCACGGTCGGAGCCAGGATGGACGTCCGCGTTTTGCGTTTCATCCGGACGGCCATCTCGTAGTCTTCCATCAGCGGATCCGGACGATAGCCGCCCGAAGAACGGTAAAGGGAAGCCTCGATCCACTGTGCCTGATCGCCCCATGGGCAGCGGGTGATGCGGGAGCGGAAGTTGATCAGGCGCTCGGCCACTCGCAGCGCGAGCGCCTCTTCCCGGAATCGGAGACGGAAGCCGCCGAAGCCAATGCCCTCCCGAATGGCCTTCTCGATCGTCGATCCCGCTTCGGGGGGAAGGCGGGTGTCCACATGAAGAAAAGCCAACGCGTCACCTGTCGCGATCGCGGCGCCGGCGTTCAGCTGGCGGCCGCGGGTCCGCTCCCCTTCAACGACCGTGGCGCCGGCCTCGCGGGCAGCGGCGACCGTCTCGTCACCGCTTCCCCCGTCCGCCACGATCACCTCGGCCGCTCCCGCCTCGAAGGCCGAGCGAACCGCGGCCCGCACCTCCTGCTCGCCGTTCAGCGCCGGGATGATGACGGAGAGGCGGAAGGGCACGGCCCCGATGGTACTCTAACGGCGTGATCGTCCCGCGGGCTGACCGATGAACTGTTATCTGCTGGTGGGTGGGATGTCGCGGCGGATGGGATCCTCGAAGGCGGAGATCGAGATCGGGGGACGCCGCTTTCTCGATCGCGTCAGTGACGCGGCCGCGGCCATTTTCGATTCACTCGTGGCGGTCCAGCGCCCGGGAGGAGATCCGATTCCCGGGATCCGGACGATCTTCGAGTGGGAACATGAATCGAGCGGCGCCATGTTCGGACTCCAGCGCGCGCTCGAGGATGGTGGTCCCAAACTCTGGCTGCTCGGCATCGATTATCCGCTCATCACTTCGCGGCTGCTCGGAGATCTGAGAGCCCGTTTCGAGCAGAGCAGCGAGCCGGTTCTCGTTCCGATGTCGGGCGGCCTCCCCCAGATGCTCTGTGGCGGATACTCGAACGCACTTCTCGAGACCGTGAACGACCGGATCGGGCGTGGAGAGTTGAGGATGCGCTCGCTCCTCGATCTGGGAGCCGAGATCGTGAGCGAACAGGATTGGAGGAGCTCCCACCCTGGCGAGCCGCTGCTGAACGTCAATGATCCGCTCACTCTCGAGCACGCGAGGAAAATCCATGAAGAAACTCACGCATATCGATGACGAGGGAAGAGCCTCGATGGTGGACGTGGGCGGCAAGCCGGCGACGCGAAGAGAGGCCGTGGCGTCGGCCATGGTCGAGATGAGCAGGGAGACTCTCGACCTTGTTGCGCGGGCCGAACTGCCGAAAGGGGATGTCCTCGGCACCGCCCGCATCGCGGGAATTCTGGCCGCGAAGAAAACTGCGGATCTCATCCCGATGACCCACCCTCTGCAGCTCACGCATGTCGGGGTCGATTTCGAGATTGATCGTAACCGCGGAGCGATCCTGATCAGGGCCAGCGCGCGTTGCGAGGGAGCCACCGGCGTCGAGATCGAAGCGATGACCGCATGCGCCATTGCCGCCGTGACGATCTACGACATGTGCAAGAGCGTGGAGAAGGGGATCGTCATCCGCGAGGTGCGGCTCGAGCAGAAGTCCGGCGGAAAAAGCGGGGATTGGAATCGTTCGGAGGACGCGGAGTAGCGTTCAGAGCCCCTGGGGAGCCGGGGGAGGGGTCTCCGCCGGTGGCTCCTGCGGCGCCGGCGGCGGCGTTCCCGGGGATGTCACGGGCTCCTGTTCCGCTGCCGGAGGCGCCGGTGTCGGCGCCGGAGGGGGCTGCGTAGCGGAGGATGTTGCCCGTCGCGCCGGGTTCTGAACCCTCGCGGCACGCTCGGCGGCCTGCAACTGGACACGAATCGAGTTCAGGATCCGTTGGTCGGTCGCGATGGCCAGGGGCAGCAGATCCTGCATCGGGCCGAAGCTGCGAAAGACCACCACGAAACGGTCGAGACGAAGCGCGATCGTGCGGCCCATATACCTGTCCTCGGCGGTCAGGTTGTCTTCCCCGAGGTTCGGGATCCGGTCGAGGAGCCTTCCGTTGTTGACGAAGAACGCGCGGTAGCGGTCAATGATCTCGGTCGCCACGTCCTTGCTGGGAGCCGGGATGATGGCTCCTTCGATCGGCTGTTCGTTCACGAGGTAGTCGGCGGTGAACCCGCCCGCAAGATACGGCTGGCCGAACACCGGCCCCGCCGAGTAGCGCTCGGAGCGCTGGACGCGATTCTCGCTCGGGAGAAACTGAAACACGGCCGGGATGCCGGGTGCGGGCGGCATGCGTTCGACCACGGCCCGGACGAGCCCGATCAGTGCCTCGTCGGGCGTGTTGCTCGCGACGACCCGAACATAGAAGGGGCCGCGCCAGACGTGGGCTGAGAACGGGCCGAGGAAGGCGTCGTTCGTCAGATCGAGAGGTTTCCGCGCCGAGCTCTTTCGCCCCGAGAAAGCGCCGAACGCCTTGACGAAGTCGGGGAAGCGATAGATCTCGACGGTTGCCCGCCCTTCGCCCTCGACCTGCTCGTACTGGCCGATGGTCGCGTCCTGAATTTCGTATTCGATGAAGGGTTCGGCCTGGCGGCCGATGTAGCTGCCGAGGTTCGCGCCCGGGTAAACGAGCGGGTCGCCACTCAGTCGCCACCCCGGGGCTTCCTCGACCCTCGGCAAGTACTCCATCGCCGGGGAGTCGATCACTTCGAAGGAGCTGCCGCCCTCCCGGTCGGACGAGGCAGCCGCGGAAGCCGCCTCAACGGGGCGGCTCGGGGACGCCTCCCCGCACGCCGCGAGGGCCAACGCGCCCAACAGGGCAGCGGCCGGGTGGATGAGGCTAGCCCAGCGTCTCGAGGAAGCGGAGCGCCATCCGAACGCCGGTTCCGGTCGCTCCCCTCGGGTCACGCGCATTTTCGCTCTCCGTGTACGCCGTGCCGGCGATGTCCACGTGGGCCCACGAGGGGCATTGGACGAACTGCTTGAGGAAGAGCGCCGCGGTGACGGCTCCGCCCCATCGCCCGCCGGCGTTCTTCATGTCGGCCCATTCGCTTCGGATGTACTCCTTGTAATCGTCCCATTCTGGAAGTCGCCAGACCGGCTCACCGGCGCTCTCGGAAGCACTAATCAACAATTGAGCCAGCTCATCGTCATTCGAGAAGAGCCCGGAGGCCTCGTGACCGAGGGCGACCACGCAGGCGCCGGTGAGGGTGGCGAAATCAATGAGGTGATCGGGTTTATAGCGAATCGAGTAGTGGAGGGCGTCACACAGGACCATGCGTCCCTCGGCGTCCGTGTTGACGATTTCCACGGTCTTGCCCGACATCGTCCGGATGATGTCGCCCGGCTTGTAAGCTTTTCCGCCCGGAAGGTTCTCGGTCGAGGGGATGAGGCCGATCACGTGGACGGGAAGCTCGAGCATCGCCACCGCGCGCAGAATTCCGAGCACCGTTCCGGCGCCCGACATGTCGAACTTCATCTCTTCCATTTTTTCGGCCGGTTTGATCGAGATCCCGCCCGAGTCGAACGTGATCCCCTTGCCGACGAAGCAAACTATTTTTTTCGCTTTTCGGGGGGCCCATTCGAGGACGATGAATCTCGGCTCTTCGGCCGATCCCTGGTTGACGGCGAGAAGCCCCCCCATCCCGAGTTTCTCGATCTGCTTCCGGTCGTGAATCGTGCACTGAAGGCCGGCTTCCTTCGCCACTTCGCGAGCGCGCTCTCCGAGCCGGGCGGGCGTGATCTCGTTGCCGGGCGCATTGCCGAGGTCGCGCGCGAGACGCACGGAGTCGGCGATGACGCTGGCCTGATGCAGGATTCTCTTCGCGGCTTTGCCGTCGATCTCGCCGGTCGGAATCAGGGTGCATTTGATCTCGATCGTGCGCGCATCGTCGCGCGTTTTGAAGGCGAGGTAGCGGTAATCGGCATGGGCGAGCCGGTCGAGCATGAACAGCGCGGTCTCTTCGGCGTCGCTCCCGGGGAGAAGCCAGGGGGAGTAGAGGGCGATGGACGCGTCGCTGTTCCGCTGCGCGATGCGCGCGATGCCCTGAATTGCCGCCCGCGCAGTCCGCCGGTTGAATGAATCCGGCTTGCCGACGCCGACCAGGGTCAGCTTCTTCGGCTCTCCATCGAGAAGGATCGTGAGGCCCTCGTCCTGGCGGCCCGCAAAGCCGCTACGCGAGATGGCGGCGGCGATCTTCTTGTTCAGGCTCGATTCGAACGGGAAATCGGGGGTTTTCTCCCCCTCGGCGAGCAGGATGAAAAGGTTGTCGATTCTGGCGAATTTCGGGTCGCGGGAAAGGGAGATATTCACGTCGCTGGCCTCCACTGAAACGGGCGCATTGTAGCAGCGCGCCGTCCCCCGGAGGGAGGAGCGGAACGAACTGGCGGGTTCCTTGCTCGAATCGTTCTGGCCGCCAGACGGATAGAATGGAGGCAGAGAAGGGGAGGGACAGCATGCCGGCACGGGTGCTCGTCGTGGATGACGAGTCGGCGATCCGGGAAGCCATCCGGATGACGCTGGAGTTCGAGGGATACCGGGTCGATGAGGCCCGGTCCGGTCAGGAAGGGCTGGATCGCGCGTCGAAAGCACCCTACGACACCATCCTGCTGGACATCAAGATGCCGGTCCTCGACGGGATCGAGGTTCTCGAGAACCTCAGGTCCCGCCACGTATCGAGTCCCGTGATCATGGTATCGGGGCACGGTGACGTGCAGACGGCGGTCGAATGCACGAAACGCGGAGCGTTCGACTTTCTCGAGAAACCGCTCAACCGCGACCGTCTGCTGCTCGCGGTGCGCAACGCCATCCGGCAGGGGCGACTCGAGGACGAGAATCAGGAGTATCGCGAGAAGGCGGAAAAGGAATATCAGATCGTCGGCGAGTCTCCGCCGATCCTGAGTCTGCGTGCGCAGATCGAGCGGGCCGCACCGACGAAGGCGACGGTCCTGATCCATGGTGAATCGGGATCGGGCAAGGAGCTGGTTGCCCGGCAGATTCACGGCCAGTCCTCGCGGTCTTCGATGCCGTTCGTGCAGGTCAACTGTGCGGCGATCCCCGAAGAGCTGATCGAGTCGGAGCTGTTCGGTCACGAAAAGGGATCGTTCACCGGAGCGGTGAGGAAACAGATCGGCAAGTTCGTCGCCGCGGACAGCGGAACGATTTTTCTCGATGAGATTGCCGACATGTCGCTGCGGACCCAGGCGAAAGTGCTGCGGGTTCTCCAGGAGGGTGAGGTCGAGCCCGTGGGCGCGGCAATCATCGTCGAGGTCGACGTCAGGGTGATTGCGGCGACCAACAAGGATCTTCGCGAAGAAATCAAGGCTGGCCGGTTCCGGGAAGACCTCTACTATCGGCTGAATGTGATTCCGGTGACGACGCCCCCGCTGAGGGAGCGCCGCGAGGACATACCGCTGCTGGCGAATCACTTCGCCGTGCTGTTCTCGCAGGAGCACAACTATCGGACGAGGACGTTCACGCCCCAGGCGATGAAGGCGCTGGCCGACGCACCATGGCGCGGGAACGTGAGAGAGCTGCGGAACCTGATCGAGAGGCTCGTGGTGATGACTCCGGGCGAGGCGATCGACGTCGGGGATCTGCCTGCAGACCTGTTCCGGGGGGCGGACGAGATCATCAGCTCGTCGATCCAGGCGGCGACGCTACAGGATTTCAAGGACCAGGCGGAGAAGGCGTTCATCCTTTCGAAGCTGCGCGAGAACGGATGGAACGTCTCCCGGACGGCGGAAGCGATCGATACCCCGCGTTCGAATCTCTACAAGAAGATCGAGCAATACAGCATCAAGAGAGAATCGGGCGGAACTGGCGGAGGGCAGCCGGAGGAATGAGCGGGGCGATCGGAATCTTCGACAGTGGAGTGGGCGGGCTCACGGTCTTCAACGAGATCGCGGCTGCCCTGCCGGGTGAATCTCTGATTTATCTGGGCGACAGCGCGCGAGTCCCGTACGGGACGAAGTCGGCCGAAACGGTCTCCCGCTACGCTCTCGAGGCGGCGAGCTTTCTGATGGGACGGGGGATCAAGGCGATGGTCGTCGCCTGCAACACGGCGACGGCGGCGGCTCTCCCCTTGTTGCGCGACCGGCTTCCGATTCCGGTCATCGGCGTGATCGAGCCGGGCGCGCGGGCGGCCGTGGCGATCACGAGGGGGAGGATCGGAGTCATCGCGACCGAGGGAACGGTGCGCTCCGGGGCGTATGGGGCAGCGATTCGGGAGCTTCAATCCGGAGCCGAGGTCATCGAGCAGGCGTGCCCCCTGTTCGTTCCACTCGCCGAGGAAGGGTGGGCGAACACACGCGTCGCTCAGGAGGTCGCCGAGATTTATCTCCGACCCCTGCTCGACGGCGGAATCGACACGCTCGTGCTCGGATGCACTCATTACCCTCTGCTCAAGAATACGATCAGCAAGGTGGCCGGCGACGCGGTGGCCCTGGTCGATTCGGCGGAAACGACCGCCGATGCGCTCGCGGAAGTGCTCGATCGGAACGGTCTTCTCGACGGTGATAAGCGGCCCGTGCAACATCAGTTTCTCGTCACGGATGCCGCAGAGCGGTTCCGCAAGGTCGCCGAGGACTTCCTCGACCGCCGGATCGAGCACCTCGAGTTGGTGGACATCGACGGGCATCTGGATCGTCCCTCACCGGCGGGTGGGCAAGCCGGCGACGCGCGATCGCATCGCGACCGGCGACGCGCCTGATGAGCATCGGTTCAGTTCGCACCTGCTCGCGTCGCTGACTCGAGCCGACCGATCCCACGCGGGATTCCCACCGTAAGGGATATGAAGCTGTAAGATGGCAACCGCACGATGGGAATACCGACATGGCGCGTCGCCGCATTGCTGTTCGGTTCGGGTCTGACCGCGCTCGTCTATCAGACGAGCTGGTTCCGTGAGCTGCGGCTGGTTTTCGGCGCCTCTACCGCAGCATCCGCGGCGGTTCTCGCGATCTTCATGGGAGGACTCGGCCTCGGCGGCGCTCTGCTCGGCAGGAGAGCGGATCGGTCCCCGAACCCGCTCCGGCTCTACGCGAGACTCGAGTTCGGCGTGGCGCTCTCCGCCGCAATCACCCCCCTGCTCGTCGTGCTGATCCGCGAGATCTACATCCGCCTCGGGGGTTCGCCAGCACTCGGACTGACCGGGGCCTCCCTCGTCCGCATCGTTCTGACCGGACTGGTGCTCGGCATTCCGACGGTTCTGATGGGGGGCACGCTTCCGGCAGCCGCCCGCGCGGTCGAGTCGGTGGCGGATGCGGGACGGCGGAAGCTCGCCGTTCTTTACGGGGCGAACACGCTCGGCGCCGTGACGGGCGCCGTCATCTCGACATTCGCGCTCCTCGAGCTCTACGGAAACCGCCGCACGCTCTGGATCGCAGCGCTCGTCAATCTCCTGATCGCGGTGGTGGCGCACTCACTCTCGAGGCGCGCGGATGTGACGCCGAGCGAGGGGGAGGCAGAAGTAGTCTTCGCGTCAGCGGTGGGGGAGCCGACTGTCGACGAGGAGCCGTCAAGGGGCCGGGAAACGCCGTATGGCTTCGTCCTGGCCGCCGCCGCCGCAGTGGGATTCATCTTCTTCGTGATGGAGCTCGTCTGGTACCGGATGCTCTCGCCGCTCCTGGGCGGGTCGACGTTTACGTTCGGGTTGATCCTCGCGGTGGCGCTCGCGGGAATCGGCCTTGGTGGCCTGATTTACTCGCTGTTCGGTCAGTCGCGCCCCGCGACAACGCTCCAGTTCGCGATCACCTGCGGGGCGGAGGCGCTTTTGATCGCAGTGCCTTTCGCGATCGGGGACCGGATCGCCGTTCTCGCGATCTTCCTTCGGGAGATTGGGCGTTTCGGTTTCGAGGGGCAGGTCGCGGGATGGACCGTGATCAC
>JBHEOL010000124.1:0-9134 GCA_046261635.1 Thermoanaerobaculia bacterium
GGGCGGGACAACGCCATCTCGACGCCGCCACCTCCTCAACGATGAACCACATCGCCTCGTCGGCGGCGGCGCCGATCTGACGTCGTCCCGCCCGCAACGCGGCCCCTCTGGTTTCTTTCACAGCCTCTGAGGGAGCGCCGCACCGAAGTATCGATCCGCGAGAGACGCGAGCGCGACCGAAGGACCTCAAAATTGCAGGATCTCGCCACCTGCCCGTTCCCCCGCACCGGCCAACGCGGTCCTGGCATTCGGAGATCCCTCGTTGGCGCGCGGGTTCTCGAATGAGCAAGCTCGTTCCGCTCGCGCCTCCTCAGGATGACGGTCTCGTGCCTTTGCCTTTGCTTTGCCTTCTGCCTTCTGCCTTCTGACTTTGTTTCTGAATTCCGGCTTTTTTTCAACAGCTCCGTCGTGCGGGAAGTGAGCTCTGGTGCGCCAGAGCGTTTCGCTGCCCAGATTCGTGTGCGGGGGGGTGTGGAAGGCTGTGGAAAACGGGAGAAATGTTCACAGCGAAAACGCTTGCCTTCCAGCGAGGGGGGACCGAGATTGATGTTCGCCTCGGAACGAATGCTCTATCGCAGATGGTAACGAGTCGAGGCGTTCGGAACGACGCGATAGGTCAGTCCGGAAAATGCAGCGCGAATGCCCCTTTGCGGATGTCAACGCGCTGAGAATGGCTCCGAGGTGCAAAGGATCTCGGGGCCGCTCTTTTTTCTAGGTCTCGCCATGACCGAAAGGCGGCCCCGAGCGGGCCCGCCCTTTCACGGCCGCATCAAGTCCATCCCTGCAGCTCGTGGATCGCGATCTCTTTCATCGCGCTGAGCCAGGTGCTCCGGTCATTCAGGCAGGGGACCAGGTGAAGCGATTCGCCTCCCCCCTCGGCGAACTGCTCGGCGCCGAGGTTGCCGATCTCGTCGATCGTTTCGAGGCAGTCGGCGGTGAATCCGGGGCAGAGCGCCACGATGCGCTCGACCCCTTCTCCGCCGAGGCGCTTGAGCGTCTCGTCCGTGTAGGGTTGGAGCCACGGTTCCCGTCCGAATCGCGACTGGAAGGTCACGAGGTAGTCGTCCGCGGACCATCCCATCGTCTTCGCCAGAGCGTTCGCCGTCGCCGTGCAGTGGGCCGGGTACGGGTCGCCGAGATCGGCATAGCGCTGCGGAATGCCGTGAAAGGAGATCAGGAACTTGTCGGGGGGAACGGGAAGGCTCACCAGCGAGTCGCGTACGGACTGGGCCAGTGCGGCGATGTACGAGGGGTGATCGTAGTAAGGGGGCACGACTCTGAGCGCCGGAACGAAGCGGCGCGCGAGCAACTCCCGGAAGGTCTCGTCGTAGGTGGAGCCGGTCGTCGCTGCCGAGTACTGCGGGTACATGGGGAAGAGGAGGATCCGCTCCGCTCCCCACGCGAGCAGCGCCTCGATCGCCGATCCCGTCGACGGATTGCCGTAGCGCATGGCCACCTCGGCCTTGACGTCGGCCCCGCTCGCCACGAGCTCTCGCTCGAGGCTCGAGGCCTGGGCGCGCGCGAGAGTGAGGAGCGGCGAACCGTCGGAGGTCCAGACTTTCCGGTAGAGCGTGGCGGACTGGGCCGGGCGTGTCCGGAGGATGACCCCCTCGAGGATGGCCTTCCAGACGATCGGGTTGAGATCGACGACGCGGCGGTCGCTGAGGAACTGACGAAGGTAGCGCCGAACCGCGGGAGTGGTCGGAGAGTCGGGAGTGCCGAGCTGACCGATGAGAATGCCTGTTTTGTGGCTCATGAATGTTCCGGCATCACTACCGTGCGGTCCCCGCGAAAAATCCCGCTGCAGCCGTTTGCGCTGAAATGCCGGGAGCCGGGGAGGGGTTGGAAGCGGGGAGTGACGGGCTGGAGCGGCGCGCACGACCGGTCCGATTGCCTCCCTCCCGTGATTCCATACCCTCTGATCTCTTCGAGAGTCCCCTCGAGAATGCCTCGAGCCATCAGGAGCAAATGATGTCGTCCGAACGGTTCCAGAACGCCCTCCGCGGAGTTTCCCAGGCGATCCCGCCCGTGTGGCTCATGCGGCAGGCGGGGCGTTACCACAGCCATTATCAGCAATTGCGGGCGAAGCATTCGTTCATGGAGCTCTGCCGGGTTCCGGAGCTCGCCGCCGAGGTAGCGCGGGGACCCGTGGCCGAGTTCGATTTCGATCTCGCGATCCTGTTCAGCGATCTGCTTTTCCCGCTCGAAGCGCTCGGGCTCGACCTGACGTACCCCGACTCCGGCCCGCACCTCGAGCCGAAGCTGGAGAGGTCGCTTCTGGGCAAGCTCCGGTCGACCGACGACGCGGTTCCTCACCTCGAGTTCCAGCGGGAGGCGATGCGTCTCACCCGCGAGGTCCTTCCGCCCGGAAAGAGTCTGATCGGCTTCGTCGGGGGACCGTGGACGCTCTACGTGTACGCGGTCGAGGGAAGTCATCAGGGATCGCTGCGGAAGTCGAAGAGCGACCCGGCCCTTTACCATGATTTCGCGGCGAAGCTGGTCCCGCTTCTGACCGAGAACATCCGGCTGCAGCTCGAGGGTGGGGCGGAGGCCGTGATGGTCATGGACACGGCGGCGGGCGAGGTTGCGCCGGACTGGTTCCAGCGCGAATGTCTCCCCTATCTCGTGCGTCTGGGCACATCCTTCCCCGGGCGGGTTGGCTATTATTCGAAAGGATCGCAGCCAGCGCACCTGCGCGATCCCCGCCTCGAGGCCTCTCGGTTCGCCGGAATCGGAGTGGACTGGAGGTGGAGTATGGAGGAGGCGCTGTCGATGTTCGGCCGGGGCGGATTCGTCCAGGGAAACTTCGACCCGACCCTGATGTTCCTCAAGAGTGACGATTTCGAGCGTGAGCTGAGGCTCTGGCTCGAGCCGATGACCATGCTCAGCGCCGAGCAGCGCCGGGGATGGGTCTGCGGGCTCGGACACGGCGTGCTTCCGCAGACGCCGGAAGCCAATGTCCGGCGGTTCGTGGAGATCGTACGGGAGACTTTTTCATGAGCATTTCAGAAAAGCACGTGGCGCAGGGTGACGTGACGAACCTGTTCGACAAATACGACGTTCCGGTCCCTCGCTACACCAGTTATCCGACCGTACCGTTCTGGACGGACGACCCGACGACCGAGCAGTGGCTCACCGAGCTTCGGAAGGCGGCACGGGATCCCGAGTGCAACTGGGCGATCTACATTCACATCCCCTTCTGCGAGTCTCTCTGCACGTTCTGCGGTTGCAACAACGTGATCACGACGGATCACGGTCGGGAAGAACCGTACATCGCGATGGTGCTCAAGGAGCTCGAGCTCTATCTGGCGGCAGTTCCCGAACTGGCTGAACGGCCTCTCCGGCAGCTGCACCTGGGCGGTGGAACTCCGACGTTCATGTCCCCCGAGAATCTGACCTCGCTACTGCAGCCGGCCCTGGCGAAGCTGAAGGTGCGCAGCGGTGTCTTCGACGCCTCGGCCGAGGTGAATCCCCGAGTGACGACGCCCGAACACCTGCGCGCGCTGTTCGAGGCCGGGTTCACCCGGGTTTCGATGGGCGTCCAGGATTTCGATCCTCACGTTCAGTACCTGGTCAACCGGGTCCAGCCGTTCGAGATCACGCGCGACCTGACGGTAGCCGCGCGCGAGATGGGCTACACCTCGGTCAACTACGATCTCATCTATGGTCTCCCGAAACAGACGAAGCAGTCGATGCGCAGAACGGCGGAGCTGACCGTTCAGCTTCGGCCCGACCGGATCGCGCTCTACAGCTTCGCCAAGGTTCCCTGGATCAAGCCTGCGCAAAGGCTTTTCAAGGACGAGGATCTTCCCGAGGGTCCGGACAAGCGCGAGCTGTACGAGATCGCGCGCGAGATTTTCCTCGAGGCCGGCTACGTCGAGATCGGCATGGATCACTTCGCACTCGCCCACGATCCGCTCAGCCAGTCCCAGGTCACGGGTGAGATCCACCGGAACTTCATGGGATACACCGAGTTCAGAACCCAGGTCCTTCTCGGCCTCGGTGTGAGCGCCATCTCCGAGAGCCCCACTTGCTTCCATCAAAACCGCAAGAAGGTGAATGAATGGGACAAGGATCTCCAGGCGGGGCGCATCCCCACATATCGCGGCCATCTGCTCAATGAAGAGGACCGCCACCAGCGCCAGCAGATCCTCGCGTTCATGACCAAGCTGCGCGTGGATCTCGATCCCGAGCAGGTGGAGGAGGCGAAGGAGTTTCTCGCTCCCATGGTCGAGGACGGGCTGGTAGAATTCTCCGGACGCGAGCTGCGGCTTCTCGAGAAGGGGAAGCCGTTCCTGCGCAACGCGACCGTCTTTTTCGATCGGCGTCTGCGCTCGGCCGAGCCGCGAACCCAGATCTTCTCGATGTCCATATGAAACGTGTCACGATCGTCGGCGGTGGCTTCTCGGGACTCGCGACGGCGTATTTTCTCGCCAGCGAGAGCATCCCCGTGACTCTCGTCGAGAAACAGCCGCGCCTGGGTGGCCTCATCGACACCCTGAAGACTCCGGAAGGAATCGTCGAAACCGCGGCGAGCGGGATCCGCAACTCGAGACGGCTCGAGCAGCTCTGTGGTGAGCTCGGCGTTCCGCTCGTCGGCACGCGCCGCGAGAGCCGGCGACGCTTTCTGTTCCGCGACGGCAAGCCGAGGCAGTGGCCACTCACGGCCGGAGAATCGCTCGGCTTCGCCGGCCGCCTTGCCGGCAACCTCGCAGTCGGCCGGTTCCGCCCGAGGCCCGGCGAGACGATCGAGACGTGGGGCCGCCGCGTTCTCGGCGCCCCTGCCACCAGGCAGATCCTCGGGGCAGCGCTGCAGGGAATCTACGCCGGGGACCCCGCGCAATTGAGCGCGAACCTGATTTTCGGCAAGAAGGAAAAGCCGGCGAAACCCGAGAAGACCAAGGGACTCGTCGCGCCACCCGAGGGACTTGCGCAGCTCACCGCCGCCATGGGCGATGGGATCCGGCAGCTAGGAGGCGAGATTCGCCTCGGAGCCAGCGTCGACACGCTGGACGGCGGTCCGGTGATCATCTGCACATCGGCGAGAGACGCCGCGGCGCTCCTGCGCGAGCGCGCTCCCAAGGCTGCGGCTGCGATCGGCTCGATCGAGATGGTCCCCCTTCTCCGCGTCACGGCCTTCTACCCGGAAAGCGAGAACACCGTGCAGGGTTTCGGCACCCTCTTTCCGCGGGAGGAAGGGGTCAGAGCGCTCGGGGTGCTTTTCAACACCAATATTTTTTCGGATCGGGGAGAGGGGCATTCCGAGAGCTGGATCTACGGCGGGGCGCAGGACCGCGAGATCCTCGAGTACGACGATGCGCAGCTGTTCGCCGTCCTCGGAAAGGACCGCGCCCGCCTCTATGGACGGCGCTCGGATCCGGTTGCCCTTTACCCCCAGCGCTGGAAGGTCGGGTTGCCGCATTACGATCTCGGCCTCGAAACCCTCATCCGCCGCGGCATCGAGCTTCCGAAGGACGTCTTCCTCGCCGGTAATTACCTCCGTGTCATCGATCTTCCCATGCTTCTCGACCAGGCGTGGAAGACCGCATCGGACGTTCGCGCCTCGTTGAGCTGACACCCGCCCGTCGGATGAAGAAAAGCCCGCCGGTGGCGGGCTTTTCCATTCGCGTCGAAGCCCCGGTCAGATGGCCGGCTCTTCCTCGCCTTCCACGGCTTCGCGCTGCGCGGCGGGCTGGCGGAGCGGATCGCGACGCCGGTCGCTTTCGTCCTCGTCATTTTCCCAGGGATCGAACGGCACATCCTCCGCGTTGGGAGTCGTGACTTCATCGTCGTTTCGAGCCAAGATTTCCTCCTCTCTTGCTGCCCTTCTCTTTGCAAGCGGCGTGCTGTTCTGGAACCGGGAATCCATCAGTTTCGGTTTGGTGGTGATTCTCCGCTGCTCCCGACCGGTATTTTGGATCTGCGGGTATTTTTGGGGCCTGTTCGCAGACGTCTGTCAAAAGCCCTTTTCTGGAGGTTGTTGGATGTCGCTGGAGCTATTTCTCACGGAAACCGCACGAGCGGGTGGAATCGAGCTGCTGCTCGCTGCGGGACGGCCGATCGTGGTGCGCCCCGAGCGAAGGGGAGCGCGAGGTCCGCAACTCGACGCAAACGACCTCGACAATTCTCTGAGTCGAAAACCTGCCTGATCAACCAGCGTCAGGTTGGCGAGCACACGGAGAGCTTCGGCGCCGCGCTTCGGGCGGCCCTGCGCGAGGATCCGGACGTCATTCTGGTCGGTGAGATGCGCGACCTGGAGACGGTCGCGATGGCGATCGAGACGGCCGAGACCGGGCACCTCGTGCTCGGCACCCTGCACACCTCTTCAGCGGCCAGAACCGTCGACCGCATCATCGACCAGTTCCCCGCGGATCGGCAGGAGCAGGTGAGAACGATGCTCGCGTCGAGCCTGAAGGGCGTGATCAGTCAGATGCTATGTCGGAAAATCGGGGGGGGGGGCCGCGTTCCGGCGTTGGAAGTGCTCATCGGAACGCCGTCGGTCGCGAATCTGATTCGCGAGGGCAAGACCTTTCAGATCCCGTCGATGATGCAGACCGGCCGCAGGCTCGGGATGAGGCTGATGAACGACAGCCTTCTCGAGCTGGTGAAAAACGGGATCGTCGAACCCTCCGAAGCTCTCGCGAAGAGTGGGGACAAGGCGGGGCTGATGGCGATGCTTCGCTCCAACGGGATCGAGGTCGAGCTCCCCGCGCAGGCGGTTGCGTAGGCCCCGACACCGAACCGGTTTCCTTTTTCCTCGCCACCTCCCTTCAGGGCGAAGCGCCGGACTCGCGTCCGGCTAGCGTGCCCGACCGGGAAAACCTTCCGACTCGTTCCAGTCCACTAGTCGCCGAACGGGCGCGGCTTGCCCGCGTTGACCTGCTGGACGTAGATCTTCTGGAACATCCCGTCGGGCGAGTCGAACTCGACCTTCGCACGGATCGTGACCGGTCCGTTCGCGCCCAGAATGGTGGCGCTCTGGATGAAGGCAGGAACCCAGATTTCGACCGCGGCCACCTGATCGGGAGGTACCGGCAGATCGAACGGCCGCGTCGAAGCGGGAACGGCATAGGCTCCCTCGCCCATCGATTCGAGCTGAATGCGGCGGAGCGTGAGCGTTTCCGAGGAGCGGTTGAGGATCTCGGCGTGGTATCCGACTGAGATTCCACCAGTTACGTGCCTGGCGGCTTCACCGACGTTCGTGATCTGCATGATCCGGAACTCGGGGGCGATGAGTGAGACCCGGGAGTTATTGCTTGCGCAGGTGGATAGCAGCAGCAGAGCCACGGCTGGTGCGACGAGGCGGGAGGTGAGGCGCATGATCGGTTCTCCTTGGGATTCGCAACAGGCAGGGTTGCGATTTCTTCCCCCCATCCGACCGAGGCGCGAAAAAAGGCCCCCGGGATTTCCCGGAGGCCCTAGGTGCGGTTCGAAATTCGCGACTACTGGATGTACTTGAGCATTTCCTTCGCCAGCGGGGCATCCTTGCCGTCGGGCTCGAGCTCGAGGTAGCGATTCAGGTGCTTCTTGGCCTCAACGGTGTTTCCCATTCTGACGTAAATCATCCCGAGCTCGTAGTGCCCCTCGGAGAACGTGTCATCCGCCTCGACCGCGCGCCGGAGAAGCGGCTCCGCCGCGGCGTCGTTGCCCGCGTTGATCAGCGGCACCGCCTCGTTGAAGAGGGCCTGCGGGTTGGCAGGGGCCTTTGCCCGGTACTCTTTCGCCTTGATCGGGTTTCCGGCCTTGTCGTAGGCCTGGGCCAGGACGATGAACATATCCGGCTCGTCGGAGGAGATCTCGAGAACCTTGTTCGCGGCCTCGATGGCCTTCGTCCAGTTCTCCGCGCGAACGTAGAGTTTCGCGAGCGCCATGTAGCCGGCGGTCAGATCGTTCTTGATCGCGATCGCTTCTTCGAGCTTGGCGATCGCCTCGGCGACGTTCCCCTCGTTGGCAAGAGCGGCGCCTTCGTTATAGGCGATGACGGCCGGATCGGCGGTCGCCGCGCCGGCGGTGAGCCCGCCCGCGACAGACTGGCCGCCCTTGTTCAAGGTGATCTCGCGCTGGTTCTTTTCGGGCAGAAGCTTGAGCTTCATCGTTTCGATGTAGGGGCTGAACCCTTCCTTGTTGAAGGTGAATTCGTAGTGAATCGTCCCGTCGAGAAGGAAGATCGTGAACCGCCCGTTCTTGTCGGTCTTGTACGTCTCTTCGAAGGTCTTCGCCTCCGTGGCGCGAACCTTGATCGAGACGTCCTCGATCGCCTTGCCGTCCGGGCCGACGACCTTACCGGTGATCCTGGCTTCGCCGACGGCGAAGAGGTTCCCCGCTGCCAGAGCGCAGATCAGCATTCCGAGCGCGATGGATTTCCACATGGTTGTTTTCTCCTGATGATCCGATGCATCGATGAAAACGGAATGGGCGGACCCGGCATTCCGATTCAGCAGTTATTGTGATTATTTAAGCTCCGTCCAATGATCTGTGGGGTGAGTGACTTACGTCACGCCCTGCCGCACGCCGGTGCCGATTCTACCGCGGAGCCATCCGGGGGGCTGCGAATGCCGTCACAGCTCCCGCGTGACTCCGGCAAGGCCCCCCAGCGGGCTCGGCCCTGGGGCGTGGATCATTCAGCTTTTCAGGTCGAGGTACGTCTGATCGAGCAGGCCGCGCTCGTAATCGGCGAGCAGCCGCATCGCCTCATTGGGCTTGAGCCGGTCTTCCTTGATCGCGAGGTCGAACTGCGCCTTCATCCGCTTGCTGGTTTCCTTGACGTCGTACTGGGTGAGGGCGAGAACCTCCCCGATCGTGTTTCCGGAGATCGTCTCCTCGATGTAGTAGCCGCTCTCCTCGTCCTCGTCGAGAAAGATGTGGGCCTCGTTGACCCTGCCGAACAGGTTGTGGATGTCGCCCATGATGTCCTGATAGGCCCCGGTGAGAAAAATGCCGAGGTGATAGGGGCCGTCGTCGATGGGGTGGAGAAGGAGGGTGTCGCGGACATCCTCCTGGTCGATGAACTTGGAGACTTTCCCCTCGGAGTCGCACGTGATGTCGACGAGGGTGCTTTCGGTGGTCGGGCGCTCGCCGAGCCTGTGAATCGGGACGATGGGAAAGAGCTGACCGACGGCCCAGTGGTCGAGCAG
>JBHEOL010000125.1:0-3285 GCA_046261635.1 Thermoanaerobaculia bacterium
TCCGCCGACGCGCTCCGCGATCTGGATGGCTTCTTCCACCGCGTAGTTGTCCCACTCGTTGACCGAGTAGACCAGGTCCTCGCGCCGGATGTCTGCCCCTCCGGGCGCTACGCTGATCTCGTTCTCCGCCGAGTCGGGAACGCGTTTGACACAAACCAGGATCTCCATATCCGATCTCCTCTTGAACAGTTCAGGATTGAAGCTGACCGTCAACGAGCTCGACCAGGTCGAGGACTTCCATCTTCCCTTCCAGTCCGGCGACCTTGATGGCATCTTCGATGTTGGTCAGGCAGTAGGGGCATGCGGTGACGATGACGTCGGCGCCGGCCTCTCGCGCCTGCTCGACCCTCACCACGCCCATGCGCTGTTCCTCTTCGGGCTCATAGAAGAGCATCAGGCCTCCGCCACCGCAGCAGAAGGAGCGGTCGCGGCAGTTGCCCGTCATCTCGACGCGCTTGAGGCCCGGGATACAGTCGATGGCCTGACGGGGAGCGTCGTACGTGTCGTTGTGCCGCCCGAGGTAGCAGGGGTCGTGATACGTGTAGGTCTTGGTCGGATCCGCGAGCGGCTGGAGCTTCAGCTCTCCGCTCTCGATTCCTTCCGCGATCATCTCGCTGATGTGTTGCACCGGCGGCATGTCCGTGTAGTCGTTGCGCAGGGCGTTGAGCGCATGCGGATCGTTGACGACGATCCTGCGGGCTGCCGACGCTTTGATGGCCTCGGTGTTCTGCTGCTTCAGGCTCTGAAAGAGCATCTCCTCGCCGAAGCGCCGGACGTCGTGCCCGCTGTCCTTCTCGTCCTTGCCGATCACGGTGAAGTCGACTTTACCCTTGACCAGGATCCGAGCCGTCGCCTGGGCGATCTTCTGCATGCGATCGTCATAGGAGGTGATGCTGTCCACGAAGTAGAGGGTCTCGGCGGTGTCGCCCTTCTCGACGAGCTTCACCTCGGTCCCTTCGCCGACGCCGGCGATCCATTCGGAGCGCTTCTTCTCCAGCTTGCCCCATGGATTGCCCCGCTTTTCGAGAGCGCTCATCGGCTTCTGCAGCGACTGGGGCACCATCCCCTCGTCGACCATCCCGCGCCGCAGGTCGACCATCTTGTCGATGTACTCGATGCCGACGGGGCACTCTTCCTCGCAGGCGCCGCATGTGGTGCAGGACCAGATCTCGTCCTCGCTGTAGATCCCGCCGATCAGCGGGGCTCCATCAACCGCAGGCCTGCCGAATACGGGGTAGTGCGCGAACGCGTAATCGCGAGCCTTGATGCTGATGAATCGCGGAGAGAGCGGTCTCCCGACGGCGGTGGCGGGGCAGCGGTCCGAACAGCGGCCGCAGTCCACGCAGCTGTAGAAGTCCAGCATGTGCTTCCAGGTGAAGTCTTCGAATTTCTTCACGCCGAAAGATTTGAGATCGTCCAGCTCGGCATCCGAGATCCCGTGAACGACCGGTTTGACGTTGCCGGGCTGCAGCCGCATGAAGAAGACGTTGAAGAGCGACGTGATGACGTGGAAGTGCTTGCCGAAGGGGAGGAAACAGAGAAAGAAGAAGAAGGTGAGGTCGTGGATCGCGTAGGCGGCCAGGTTGATGCCGGCGAGCGTCGAGACCCCCATTCCGGCGAGCATCCGTTCGAAGACCCAGGGAAGAGTGAGGAACGTGGCGGCGTGGGCTGCTTCTCCCTGGGCGGCGAGGAGGCTTCCCTCGAAGAGGCTTTCGGAGATCATCAGGATGGCGATGAGCCCGAGGACGAAGAGAGCTTCCGGCGTGTGATCTTTCCCCAAGTTCTCGGGGACGGCGTACCGGGCCGGCTTGAAGAAGGCGCGGCGCACGGCGAGGATCACGACCGCGACGAATACGGCCGTAGCGGCGACGTCCTTGACCACGTTGTAAGCGGCGCCCAGCGTGCCGCCGAACCCCGGCATGACGAAGCCTTCAACGAAGCCGAGGATCACGAGCTCCGTCGATCGGACGGCGAGGATCAGAAAGCCGAAGAAGACGACGATGTGGAGGACACCGGCGAGCATGTAGCGCGGCTGGCGGTACTGCCCGAGCCACAACTTGAGCACCAGGAAGATGCGCTGAGGAATCTGCTCGAACCGGGGATCCGGAGCGGCGCGAAGCAAAGGGGCGACGCGACGCGCCATGATCCAGGTGAAAAACACGAGCCCGATCAGGGGAATCAACAGGAACAGCACCTTCGCCGGCACTCCCGCGACCATGGCGGTCGCGGGAGAGAAGGGCTCCTGGGTCACGGGGTTCTGCGCCATGATCCAGACCAGGCCGACGATGCCCGCCAGCGCAATCAGGATCATCAACACGTAGACCGCTTTCGGGACCTTCGTTGCCGGCAGAGCGGTCGAAGGGGTCAAAGGCTCGTTGGTCATCGGTTCTCCTTGGAGGCTCCGGCAGCTACTTCGCCCCGAAGGCCTCCTCGGGGATATCGACCGCAACGCTGCTGCCGCCGAGGATGGAGTCCATCTTTCCAAGGGTCACTGGAAGCATCGTCTGCGTGAAAAACTCGGAGCTCTTGATGAGCCCTTCGTAGAAGGGAGAGTCCTTTTCCTTCCCTCCGTTGCCGAGAGCTTCCGTGGCGACGCGTGCGCGCCAGAGCAGCATCCAGCCGACGATCACGTCGCCGCAGACTTCGAGGAACGGCGAGGCGTGGGCCGCGGCGGTGAGGAGATTGCCGTACATGGCGGTCATCCCCATGTGCCGCGCGACTTCTTCGAGGCGGAGAAGGGCCTCTTCCAGTTTTCCCGCCATCGGCGCGATGCGATCCACCTCGCTGGCGGCGGCCACGGTGCGGCGGATTTCCTCGGCGAGGTCGAGGATGGGCCGGCCACCGTTCTGTCCCAGTTTGCGGCCGAACAGGTCCATCGCCTGGATTCCGTTCGTTCCTTCGTAGATCGATGTGATGCGGCAGTCGCGGAGCAACTGCTCCACGGGGTACTCCTTGATGTAGCCGTAGCCACCGTAGACCTGAACCGCGAGACTGGTGACTTCGAAGCTGCGGTCGGTGGTGTAGGCCTTGGCGATTGGAATCAGGAAATCGACGATGCCCTGGAGCCGAGTCTTTTCATCCGCGTCATCGGTCGTCGCGATGCTGTCGAGGCAGAACGCGATGTAGTACGAGAGGCTTCGGAGGCTCTCCACGTACACCTTCATGATCATCAGCATCCGGCGCACGTCGGGGTGCTGGATGATGGGCACGCCGGGGGCGTCCTTGTCCGTGAGCTTGAGCAGATGCCGGCCCTGGACCCGGGTGCGCGCGTAGTTGAGCGCGTAG
>JBHEOL010000128.1:0-4871 GCA_046261635.1 Thermoanaerobaculia bacterium
CCTCGTCCGTGGCTGAGCGGGCGAGGAGTCAGAGTCTCCGTAGTAGCGAGGAAGCGTCGTAACGGGCGTCGAGCGAAGGGAGACAGGAAGGTGGATGCGTGAAGGACGGAACGCCCGAAAACGAACCACGAACAGTGCGGAAGCTAGAGCGTGGTGGAAAGGCCGGCTCCCGGTGGGAGTGGGTCGAACGGTCGGTCTGGACGGATCGCATGCTGGAGGCCCTCGATCGAGGGGTGAAGGGAGGCAAGTGGCACAGCCTGATTGACAAGGTATACCGGGAAGAGAGCCTGCACGTGGCGTGGAAGCAGGTGAAGGCGCGGAAGGGAGGCGGCGGGGTCGACAACGTCTCGGTCGAGACGTTTGCGACGCGTGCCGACAAACGACTGCGCCGACTGAGCGAGCAACTGCGCGAGGGAAGCTACGAACCGCGGCCGGTAAAGCGGGTCTGGATCCCGAAGGGGGGCGGGAAACTGCGTCCTCTGGGAGTCCCGGTGATCATCGACCGGGTGGTTCAGACCAGCCTGCTGCACGCGATCGAGCCGATCTTCGAGCGGAAGTTCGCCGCCTGCAGCTATGGGTTCCGGCCGGGACGCGGATGCAAAGACGCGCTCCGGGAAGTTACGGAGCTCCTCGCGCAAGGGCGGACATGGGTCGTGGATGTCGACATCGAGCAGTACTTCGACTCGATCGACAAGAAGCGGCTCATGGACGAAGTTGGCGAGGAAATCGCCGATGGATCGATGCTACGGCTCATCGAACAGTTCCTCGACCAGGACGTGGTCGACGGGATGAAGCGATGGCAGCCGGAGAAGGGGACGCCGCAAGGTGCGGTGATCAGTCCCCTACTCGCGAACATCTACCTGCATCCGGTGGACGTCGCAATGACGTCGGCTGGGTATCGGATCGTTCGCTACGCCGATGACATGGTGATCCTGTGCAACAGCCACGACGAGGCCCAGACGGCGCTTGGACGACTCAAGGATCTGCTGACGGACCGCGGACTGACACTCCACCCCGTCAAGACTAAGATCGTCAATGCGACCGTTCGGCCGGGGTTCGACTTTCTCGGGTACCGCTTCTTCGGCAATCGCCGCTATCCACGGCCTTCGAGCGAGAAGAAGCTGCGTAGCAGCATTCGCGAGAAGACTCCGCGGACGAGTGGAGAGGGTATGCCGCAGATCGTCAAGAGGGTGAACGCATCGCTCCGCGGCTGGTTCGAGTACTTCAAGCACAGCTCGCGATATGCGTTCGACGCAGTCGATAAGTACGTCCGGATGCGTTTGCGTAGCGTTCTGCGCAAGCGCGCCAAACGGAAAGGCCGCGGCCGCGGCCCCGACCACGTCCTCTGGCCGAATGCCTACTTCCAGCAGCTGGGGCTCTTCAGCCTCTGTGAGCACCATCAGCTGCTTCGCCAGTCCGTGAAACCGGCCCACTGACCGGAGAGCCGGATGCGGGAGATCCGCCCGTCCGGTTCGGAGGGAGGGGGAGGCCACCCGGCCTCTCCCTACCCCTATCACCTAACGCGCTCGATCGGCGTCGCGGATCAGATCTTCCAATGATTCCGCGATGCGTTCAGCCATGACGGCGTAGCCCCGTGCGTTCGGGTGGATCGGGTCGCTCCGCAGCGCGGGGTCGCTCAGGATGCCGTCGAGGACGTCGTCGACGAGGAGACACTTCTCTTCCTCGGCGATGCGCTCGTACATCTCATCGTAGCGCGCCTTCAGGCTCGGGAACCTGAAGCCGAGGAGAACGACCATCGCGCCCGCATCCTCGATGCGGCGGACGATCTCGCGGAGATTCGCCTCGGTGGTGGCGAGCGGCACGTTCTGAAGAAAGTCGTTCCCGCCGAGGCCGACGATGACGATGCGCGGATCGCTGGTGAGGACGTCGTCGTCGAGCCGAGCGAGAGCGCCCTGGCTCGTGTCGCCGCTCACGCCGGCGTTGACGATCGGAATCGCGAGATCCGCCGCGACCCGCGACGGCCAGGAGCTCTCGGCGGAAGCGCCCACGCCGGCGGTCAACGAATCGCCGAACGCCACGACCGAGGTGCCGCGCGAACCGAGGTTCGCGACCTCGCCACGCGAGGGCCAGAGCGCCCAGGCCGCGAGGACGACGAGGAGGGTTGCCCCGGCAGCGTAGAGCAGGCGCCGGTCGGGTTTCGCGGGAGGAAGCGGGGTGCGGGACCGGGGTTGCATACGGCGTGAAAGTCTATCGTAGGGACCGCCTGCGGCGTTCCGTTCCCCGGCGTGCGCGAAGCGGGAGACGGACCGGCGCAGCCGGTCCCTACGGCGCGTCGCGTTCGAGGATCAGCATCGCTCGCATTGGGGCGAGTCCGTGGAGAACGACCCGCGCGCTACGGATAGAGAACGGGATTCAGCTCGCTCGCGGCGGGCTCGCCCGGCTTGACGTCGGGGAGAAACACTTCGAGATCGACCCGCTGGTTTTCATTGGCGGGCTCGCTCGCCAGCGTGCCGTCGGCGTAATAGATGACGGTGAGCGCCTCGCGCATGGTGCCGGACGCGTTCGCGGCGGACGAGTGGAGGGTTCCGCCGAGGTGAAAGCTGGCATCGCCGGCGGAGAGCGGGACGCTGACGCGAGGCCACCCTCTCTCCTCGATGAGGTCCCCGAGCCTCCGGTCGTTCCCGGCGGAGATTCCGGCGTTGCCGAGGGACGTCGCCCGATGCGATCCCGCAGCGAAGCACAGCGGGCCGGCCTCCTCCGGCACGTCGACGAGCGCGAGCCACATCGTCACGGTCCGGTCGGTGGCGAGCGGCCAGTACCACTGGTCCTGATGCCACGGCGTTCGTTCCGCCCCGGGCGGTTTGAAGAGCGCCTGATCGTGATACAGGCGGACGGATGGAACGCCGAGCAGGCGCGCCGCGATGCCCGCGAAGCGGCGGGCGAACACGATCCGGCGCGCCAGCGGATCCAGGCGCCAGACGTTCGTGACCTGGATGAAGAGCTTCGAGTAATCGTCGATGCGCCCCTGCCGGTCTGCCGCCCCGTCGACCCGGCCGACGACGGCTGCCAGGGCCGGCCTGATCGCCTCGAGATCTTCACGAGACACGAGCTGGCACAGCGACGCGTGACCGTCCCGCGCGAACGCGCCGAGAGAATCGGCCGGAACGTCGTATTCCGATTCGAGCGAGGGAAGTGCGAACGAGCTCATGGATCGAAGGGAGTGTACGCTAGCGGCATGGCCGATACACACAGAAACGTTCACGGCATCGACGTCCCTCACTTCCTGTACGGAACGGCCTGGAAGGAGGAGCAGACCGCGGCCCTGGTCGCGGCCGCGATCGAGGCCGGGTTTCGCGGCATCGACACCGCCAACCAGCGCAAGCACTACCACGAGGCGGCGGTGGGGGAGGCGCTCGAGGCGGCGAGCGCACGGCGCGACGCGTTCTTTCTGCAGACGAAGTACACGTACGCGGAGGGGCAGGACGCGCGCCTTCCGTACGATCCGCGCGCCCCCCATGCCGCGCAGGTGCGCCAGTCGTTCGAGAGCTCGCTCGAGCACCTCCGCACCGACCGGATCGACAGCCTCCTGCTCCACGGTCCCCGGACGCGCCGGGAACTCTCACCCGCCGACCAAGAGGTCTGGCGCGCCATGGAAGACCTGCATCGCGAGGGCAAGGTCGCGCTCATCGGCGCGAGCAACATGACCGCGCAGCAGCTCGAGCTCCTGTCGGACTTCGCGGAGATCCCGCCCGCATTTCTTCAGAACCGCTGCTATGCCTGGAGCGGATGGGATCGCGAAGTCCGCGATCTTTGCCGCGAGAAGGACGTCGTCTACCAGGGCTTTTCTCTGCTCACGGCGAACCGCGCCGAGGTGGCGAGCGCTCCGGTAAAACAGATCGCGCGGCGCTACGGGAAGACCGGCGCGCAAGTGATCTTCCGTTTCGCGCATCAGCTCGGGATGATCTGCCTCACGGGAACGACCGATCCGGAGCACATGCGCCAGGATCTGGAGATCTTCGACTTCGAGCTCAGCGAAGAGGAAGTCGCCACGATCGAGCGGATGTCGGGGTAGGGACCCTATCGCGGCCAGAGCCAGCCGAAAACCCCGGCGGTCAGAAGGGCGTAGATGAGCCCATCGATCGTCGCCATGATCGTCGTCCTCCAGCGTCTCCGGTACCAGATCGACATCTGCCAGAGGGCGACCGAGTAGGCGATGAACGCCGTCGCGCCGACGAACCGGAAGACGTCGAGATAGACGTGGCCAGATCCCAGCGCGCGCCCGGCGATGTATCCGGCGAAGATGCTGACGACCACACTGTAGAGAAACCACTGGAAGAGCTGCGCGCCCATCCCGGTCACCCCGTTCGGGAAGACCGTGAAGATCATGACGGGGCCCGCTTTTCGTTTCTCGAGGAACTCGGGCGTGCCCATCTCTTTCATGCTGCCCGGCCGCGGGATCAGGTAGTCGCCGGGCGGGAGGGCGAGAGGGCGGACGGCGTCGGCAAAGCGCGCCTCGTCCGGAACCGGCGAATAATCCCCGGCATGCCACCCGAGGAGCATGTGGATGACCGAGCTCGCGATGAAGACGAAAACGGCCGAGAGGAGGATCGGGAGCCAGAGCGCGGTCAGGGGCGTCATGAGACCTCCGTTCGTTTTGTTTTGCGGGGCATGATAACCGAACGGCCGCCGGTGCCCTGTACGCATGTCATCCCGAGTCGAGTAATGGCGCTGGCGCCCTTGGAGTGGACGTGAACCCGGGACATGTCATTCCGAGCGTAGCGAGGGATCTGGGAGGGGGCAGCGTGGAACGGAGGAACGGAGAATGGCGGGAGACTCGTCATTCGCGTTCCGCGGGCGAATCGCGGTCTCCCGGACCTGATTGGCGGATCCGTACGTTCGGAACGGCGTCG
>JBHEOL010000130.1:0-7942 GCA_046261635.1 Thermoanaerobaculia bacterium
GGTCTCGGGCGCTTTTCAGAATCTGGCCGCGCGAAAGCTGCGCACCGCCCTCACCATGCTCGGGATGATCTTCGGCGTCGGCGCAGTTATCGCCATGCTCTCGATCGGCGCCGGGGCCGAAAAGAAGGCTCTCGAGATGATCGACCGGCTCGGCGTGAGAAACGTCATCGTCCGCGGGACCGAGATCAAGGACGAAGAGCTCATGGAGATCCGGAAGAAGTCCCTCGGAGTCTCCCCGCGGGACGGGGAGGCGATCGTCCAGGCCGTCCCGGGCGTCGAGATGGTCCTTCCGCGTCTCGAAGTCGAGACCTGGAAGATCCACGCGAACGGCAACAAGAGCGACGCCAAGGTCTTCGGGATCTCGCACCGGCAGCCCGAGGTTGCGGCGGTTCCGATGGCCGAGGGGCGTTTCTTCGACGAGAGCGAGTCGGTCTCCCACGCGCAGGTGGTCGTGATCGGCGAGGGAGTCCGCCGGGATCTGTTCGGATACGAAAGCGCGATCGGCGGGCTCATTCGCATCAACGATCTGTGGGTCGAGGTGATCGGAGTCCTCGCCGGCGAGAACCAGTCTGGAGGGGACGAAGGAATCCCGGTCGCGTCGACCGAGTACCACATCTACCTGCCGGCGACGACGGCAATGCGGAAATTCGATCGTGGCCCGCTCGAGGCGCCGCTCGACGAGCTGATCGTCCGTCTCGAGCAAGGCCGTTCGAGCCGCGAGGCCTCGCAGCAGATCGACGCGCTCCTGGACAGGCTTCACGGTGGGGCGAAGGATTACGAGCTGATCGTCCCCGAGGCGCTGCTCGAACAGGCGAGGCGCACCCAGCGCATCTTCAACATCGTCATGGGATCGATCGCCGGGATCTCGCTCCTGGTCGGCGGCATCGGCATCATGAACATCATGCTCGCCTCGGTGCTCGAGCGAACGCGGGAGATCGGCGTCCGAAGAGCTCTCGGGGCCACGCGCCGCGACATCCGCGCGCAGTTCGTCATCGAGTCGTTCGCCATCAGTCTGATCGGAGGGTTCATCGGCGTCGCGACCGGCATCTTCCTCGCGCGCATCGTCGCCGCGATGGCCGAGTGGCCGACGGTCGTGACCCTCTGGTCGCTGCTTCTCTCGACCGGCGTCTCGATCACCGTCGGCCTCGTCTCCGGCATCTACCCCGCCACCAGAGCCGCCGACCTCGACCCGATCGAAGCGCTAAGGTACGAGTAGGGTGGCCGGAGCTTTCCAGCTCCGGCTCGTGCCACGAAGCGGGACCTTGAAGAATCAGTCTGAACGTGGGTAGCGGAGAACTTGGGGAGTCCAGATCTGAACCAAAGCAGCCGGAGCTGAAAGCTCCAGCCACGGGTGGCCGGGGCTTTCCAGCCCCGGCTCGTGCCACGAAGCGCGATCTTGAGAACCGGTGTGAACGCGGGTAGCGGAGATTTAGAAAAGTCCCGCTCCGGACCACGGTGACCGGAGCTGAAAAGCTTCGGCCACTTTTCCCCTAAACCGCCGCGCCGGCGCGGTTCACGCTCCGGAGCAGCTGGAGGAAGTTCTCGCGCTGCTGCGCCATCGTCTCCTCGGGGCCGGTCATCTTGAAGAACCAGGGACCGCCTTCACCCTCGACCACGGCCGCGTACATCCGCGAGTTCGGCTGCGGCGTCTGCGGGCCCGAGCCCATCGTGCTGGGCATCAGCGTTCCGGTCGTGTCGATCATTACGATGTTCAGGCCGTTCGACTGGAACGTCTCCTGGGTCGGAGGGGTCTGCGACTCGACCTGCTGGGCCCAGCGGTCGAGGTTGTCCTGGGTGCCGCCACCCGAGCCGGCTCCGAAGAAGAAGACGACGAGCTCGGCCGAGCCGGCCGGGCCGGGGATGACCGCCTGGTCGATGCGCATCGAGGAAGCGGGCTGGACGCGGTTCCATCCGTCCGGGAGCTGATACGCGATGCCGGCCGAAGCGGGATCGGGCGCTCCGCTCATCATCCCTTCCATCCCGGACATCGGATGCGGCGGCTGGGTCTGGCCCACCGGGGCGGTCCCGGGGGCGGCCGGCTCTTCCGACTGACAGCCGGGGAGAAGGACGAGGGCGAGAAGAAGGAGGGGGAGAAGTGTGCGCTTCATGTGGCGACTCCGATTCAATGTCTGGATTGGGGCGCCGGTGGGTGCGCCGCCGTCAGAAGATATCAGATCGGCGCAGCCGGGGCGGGTGTGGAAACCAAAAAAGGGCGACCGTGAAGGTCGCCCTCGGGAAGATCGCGATCCGTTGCCTATTCGGCCTGGGCCGCGCGGCGGGCGGCGGCGGCGAGGCGCGATTTGTAACGGTCGGCCGTGTTGCCCTTGAGGATGCCCTTCTTCGCGGTCCGGTCGATCACCGAGTAGACGTTCCGGAGGGCTTCCTTCGCGGCATCCTGCTCACCGGTTTCGAACGTCGAGCGGGTGTTCTTGATCACGTTGCGCAGGCGCGACATCGCCGCGCGGTTGCGCTCGCGATGCTTGGTGGCCTGCCGGTTCTGCTTCTCAGCTGATTTGATGTTCGCCATAAGTCTTTTCTTCGCCTTCCTTCGACGGGGCGGTCGCTCCCGCCTGGTTTCTGCTTACTGAGTCGGTTGGATCCCGAGGGATCGTAAACGCTGCCGGGCCAGATTTGCTTCCGGGGAGCCGGGATGCTCGTGTATCACGTACTGGAGCTGGACGATTCCCTGGGCCCGTTCGCCGATCTCGATGTAGGAGTAGCCCTTTTTCAGCAGGGCCGCCGGAACCTTGTCCGACCTCGGATACCTCGTGACCACCTCGTCAAACTGCTGAATGGCCTCGCGATATTTCTGTTGGGAGAAAAACGACTCCCCGATCCAGTAGACGGCGTTGTCCGCCAGGTCGGAATCGGGGTTCTGGAGGGCGAATTCGGCGAACCCTTCGATCGCCAGATCCCACGTTCCCCGCTGGTAGTCGCGGTAGGCGGAAGCATAGGTCTCGAGCGGGTCGGCGGGAGCGCCGATGGGCGGCAGGACGCTGATTTCCTCGCCCGGAAGCCTCGGTGAGCCCTCCACGCCGGACTCAGCAGGCATGGTGGACCGGAGCGCCTGCCGGAGCGTTTCGACCTCTCGCTGAAGGGCGTTGACCTGCTGGGCGAGCCGGTCGATGCGGTAGTTGGTCTGCTCGATGTTCCCCTGGGTGTTCTGCATCCGTTCGTCGACCTGGCCGACCCGCGCGGTCATCTCGGCGTTGGAACGAAGGATCGACTGGGTCTGCTCGGCCAGGGTGCGGTTCAATTGCTCGACTTCGGCTTTGCTGCTCGCGCTGCGGCGCATCTCGGCGATCTGGTCCTCGAGATCTCCGATCTGGTCCTCGACCGAGCGAACGTCGCCCGAGGAGGCGCAGGCGGCCATCGTAAGCGACAGAAGAATCAGGGCGAATCGTTTCATGGAGGTCAGTTCCTCATCAGGACCATGTGGGCGCGGCGGTTCTGGGCCCACGCGGACTCATTCGAGCCTATCTGGAAGGGGCGCTCCTCGCCGTAGGAGAGGGTCCGGACGCGGACCGGATCGACTCCGAGGGTGACGAGGTAATCGCGCGCGATATTGGCGCGGCGCTCACCGAGAGCTAGGTTGTACTGCTGGGTGCCGCGTTCGTCGGTATGCCCTTCGATGACGAGGCGGTACTCGGGATGGCTGCGGAGCCAGCTCGCGGTGACGGCGAGGGCATCCTGGGCGTCGGCGGAGAGGGCCGACGAGTCGAACTCGAAAAAGACGTCGCGAATCCACCCGAGGCTCTGCGCGCGCTCGTTGACCTGGTCGATGGTTCCGGTCAGATCCTCGGAAATGACCTCCGGCTCGGCCTCGGTCACGAAGTCGGTGGGAGGGGCCACTTCGACAGGTGGGGGTGTCGGCTCCATCTCCGTCACGGTCGGGACGGGCTCGGGTTCCGGCTGGTCCTGCACCCGCGATTTGCATCCGGCGAGAGCGAAGGTTGCGACCACCAGGATCAGAATGAGGATGCGGCTCAGATTTCGGCTCATGCAATTACTCCTTGACGGCCGAGCCGAAAGGGCTCGCACCGGAAAATTCGGCGTTACGGATGCGCATCATAGCAGAGGCTCGAACCATGCTCAATTCATTGTGAACCGAAGACTTAGGGATCGCAGTCGCCGCGGCGCCCGCTTCAGTGGAACCTCGACCTTCGTGGTACTCGAGAAGGGGGCAGGGGGCGCGTATACCCCGCCTGTAGCCGCGACGCAAAGAGTTATCGTCCTTCTGCCTTCTGCCTTCTGCCTTCTGCCTTCTGCCTTCTGCCTTCTGCCTTCTGCCCTCTGCCTTCTGCCTTGTCCTCTCTACTCCTTCCGATCGACCCAATCCGGCGACCAATTCTGTCCCTGCGTGGTCAACTGAATCAGCTCCCGCCCGTCGACCCCGATCCGATAGATCTGCCACTTCCCCGAGCGGTTGGACATGAAGAGGATCGAGTTGCCGTCCGGCGCCCACGCCGGCTGCTCGTTCGACCCCTCGCCCGCCAGCAGGCGGCTCTCGCCGGTGGACTGGTTCATGAGCCGGATCTGAAAGCCCCCCGCGACCCTCGAGGTGTAGGCGAGCATGTTGCCGTCGGGAGACCAGACGGCGTCGTCGTTCCAGTTCCCTTCGAACGAGATGCGGCGGACGTTCGTCCCCTCGGCATCCATGACGTAGATCTGAGGCGAGCCGCTCCGGCCGGACGTGAAGGCGATCTGGCGGCCGGTCGGACTCCAGGCCGGCGTCGATTCGATCGACTGCGCGCTGGTCAGGCGCAGCAACCGCGTCCCGTCATCCTGGATGAGATAGATGTCCGGGTTTCCCGCGACCGAGCCGACGAAGGCGATGTTCTTTCCGTCGGGCGAGAAGGTGGGGGAGGTGTTGAGGTTGACCCCGGTGCCGATGCGAACCCGCCCGCCACCGCGCCGGTGGACGATGTAGAGATAGCTGGCGTCGCGGGTGAAGCCGGTGTAGACGAGTCGCTCGCCGTCGGGGGAGAAGCTGGGGTTGAGCGTGAGGTTCTGATGGTTGGTGATCTGCCGCTGATTCGAGCCGTCGTAGTCCATCACCCACACTTCGCGATGGCCGGTTCGGTCGGAGATGAAGGCCACCTGGCTGAGAAACAGCCCGCGCCCGCCGCTGAAGAATCGTACCAGGTCGTTCGCGACCGTGTGGGCGAGCCGCGAGAGGGCGCTCGCCTGTCCGCGGTAGCGCCGCCCCATCTGGATCGCGTTCGTGCTCAGGTCATAGAGCCGGGCCTCGAAAACGTATTGCCCCTCGTTGTCGAGCTCCACCTCGAGGTTGAGCAGCGCCTGAGCTCCCGCTCGCTGGGCGGCTTCGGCGCTCGAGACTCCGGGGGGCATCGCGGTGATGCTGAAGACCCGGGAGAAGGCGAGATCCTGGAGCAGGATCCGGTAGAACTGCTGCTCGATCGCGCTCTGCGCGACTTCCGGACCGATCTGCGGAAACGGGACGGCGATGCGCAGCGTGCCGGCCGCCTGATTTCCGTAGATGTCGACGCCGATCTGCTGCTGCGCCGAAGCCGGAGTCGCGAGAGCGAGCAGTGCGAGGAGCGCGAGCGGGAGAGTTCTGCGGATGTGTTTGATCATGATCACCATGGGAATCAATGGAACGTGAGCCGTACGCCGAGCCAGGTGCCGCTGTAGCCGAACGGGAGAGGGGGAAGGGGAGAGCTCGAGAGAACCGCGCGGAGCGCGGCACGATCGAAGGTGCTGTTGCCGCTCGCGGTGGCGATCTTCGCATCGCGGATCGTTCCGTCGCGGTTGATCACGAAGTAGACCTCCGCGAGTGGCTCGCCGCCGGCCTGCGGCCGCAGCCAGTTGCTTCCGACCTTCGAGACCATCTGGTTGACGTAGATCGTGTAGGGAAAGTCCCCTCCTTCCAGCCCCGTCACGCCTGCCGTGCCGACGCCGGGGGTCGCGAACGCACTTGCATCCGCGGTGCCGGAGGCGGGCGGGGGAGCCTTCGTCGCTGGTGCCACAGGAGTCGCGGCGGGAGGCTCGACCTTCCGGTCCGACTTGCCGAAGAGCGATTCCTGCTTCGGTGCGAACGCCTCTCTCTTTGCGGGAGGTGGCTCCTCGACCTTCACCGCCGGCGGCGGGGGCGCGGCTTTCACCGGAGCCGGAGCCGCCATGACGGGCGCCTGTGACGCCGGCGCGAACCGGATGTTCACGACATTCGGAGTCGCAGCGCGTGGAAGGGTCTGGCTTGCTCCGAGAAAGAGGGCGGAGAGAGCGATGGCGTGGAGCGCCAGCGATGCGGCGATCCCGCGGCGCGCGCCTCCGCGGCTGATGCGGGAGCGCTGCGCCAGGACCTCAGCGACCGCGTCGTGCATCCGCCTCCTCTCCTCCCGGCTCGGTGACCATCCCGAGCTGCTCGACCCCGGCGCGGTTCATCACGTCGAGCACCCGGATGACCTCGCCGTAGGGAACCGAGCGGTCGGCGCGAAGCAGCGCCTTCGTCACGCGGCGGCCGCGGAGCATCGTCCCGAGCGTCTGCTCGAGGTCGCCCGTACCGAGCGCGATGTCGTCGAGGTAGACCGCGCCCGCCGCGCTGATCGTGATCGTCGCGGGATCGACGGCCGAGCTCTCGAGGCTGACCCCTTCCGCGGGTGGCAACTCGATTGTCAGACCCTGGGTCAGCAGCGGCGCCGTGACCATGAAAATGATCAGCAGCACGAGCATCACGTCGACGAGCGGCGTGACGTTGATGTCGGAGATCGACCCGATGTCGTCGTCCGGTCCGGTTCGAAAGGCCATGTTCCTCCTGCTGTTGAGACGCCCGAAACGCGTCGCTGGTTGCAGCCGATCAGGTGAAATTGCGCTCGGTCATGTTGAGGAACTCGAGCGCGAAGTCTTCCATCTCGCCGCGCGCGTCGCGCAGCCGCTGGAGGTAATGGTTGTAGAACAGCAGCGCCGGGATCGCGGCGAACAGCCCAGCCGCCGTGTTGATCAGCGCCTCGGCGATGCCCGGCGCGACGGCAACGATCGACGTCGATCCGCTCGCCGCGATCGCCCCGAACGCGATCATGATTCCCCACACCGTGCCGAACAGACCGATGAACGGTGTCGCCGCGGCCGTCGTCGCCAGGAATGGCATCGAGTGGAGCAGGCGCGCCTGTTCGACCCGGATCGCCCGCTGAAGCGCGCGCTCGATCGCGTCGAGCGACTTGATCTTCGGCCCCTCGGTGTGCGCGATCTGCGCCTCGATCTCCGCGTATCCCGCCTTGAACAGGCCGACCAGCGGGGAGTCGCTCAGACCCGGCGTTCCCTTCTGGACGTCGACCAGCCGCCGGCTGTTGCGGAAGATCTCGATGAAGCGGCGCGTGGCCGCTCCCGAGCGCCGGTAGCGGGCGCCCATCCGGAGGATGATCCCCCACGAAATGACCGAAAAGATGAGCAGAATGAGGAGGACCGTTTTCCCCACCCATCCCGCGTGCTGAAATGCCTCGAGAATTTGCACGTCGCCCCGGATCCTCTTTATCGGTTGAAATGCTAGCACGCCAGCCGCGGAACGGCGGGCGTCGCTTCCCTAACAGTACGGTTCGGCCGAGGATTTCGTTCCCCAAAGTGAAGGAGGATTCAGTAGTGGCGGAGGCTTTCCAGCCTCCGCGCTCTCCCCCAGCGTCACCGGGGCCGACGGGCACGTCGGGATCGGCACAGTGGCGGAGGATTCATCCTCCGACGCTCTCCTCCAGAGTCACCGAAGCCGACGTCGCACTCCGGGATCGGCTCAATCGGGTCTCTCACGGACGGTTGACGGAGGCTGAAGCCTCCGCCACCGTTCTTCGCCACCACGACTGCGTGGTGATGGCCGGCGACCCTCACCAGGAGCTGCTCGAGCCGGAGAAGCCGGCCAACGGTGCGGCGGAGCTCGGTCGCAGGCGCTTCATGCCGGAGATTCGGGTAGACGAGGGCGAGCAGGTTCCCGCCG
>JBHEOL010000155.1:0-2989 GCA_046261635.1 Thermoanaerobaculia bacterium
ATACTCCGCCGCGTAGGCTCTCGCGCCACTCAGCCCGAACTCCTCGTTCATGAACAGGACGGCACGGATCGTCCGCTTCGGCTCGAGCCCGAGCTCGGCGATGACGCGCATCGTCTCCATCGTCATCGCGACCCCCGAGGCGTTGTCGATGGCGCCGGTCCCGAGGTCCCATGAGTCGATGTGACCTCCGATGACGACGATCTCCTCGGGGAAAACGCTCCCGCGGATCTCGGCGATCACGTTCGCCGATTCGACCTCGGGAAGGCGCCGCGGCGTGAGCACGAGATGCATCCGGACGCTCTCGCCGGCCGCAATGAGACGGCGAATCAGGTCGGCATCCTCGGTCGAGAGCGCCGCGCCGGGGATCCTGGGAACTCCTTCTTCGTAGCGCATGGATCCGGTATGCGGGGTCCGGAGCGAATGCGAAGCGACCGAGCGGATGAGCGAGGCGACCGCGCCGAGCTTCGATGCCTCGATGGCGCCGGTCGACCGGAATCGGACCGCCTGCGAGTAGGCGCGAAACGCTTCGCCCTGCTCGACGAGCTCGCGATCCATGACCGCGTCGTAGAACACGATTTTTCCCTTGACCGTCTCGCCGAGGGCCGCGAGCTCGTCGTACGAGGTCACCCTCACGAGGTCGGCCTCGACCCCCTCCGCCGGAGTGGCGACGCTCCCGCCGAGCGCGGTGAGATGGAGAGCCTGCGTTGCCGGAGCGACGAGCCGTCCCTCTTCTTTTCCGCGAACCCACCGGGGGACGGTCACGGGCTGGAGCCTCACCTCGAGTCCGTAACTCTCGAGCTGACCCTTCGACCACTCGACCGCGGCCGCGGCCTGCGCGCTGCCCGACATCCGAGGACCGATCCTGTCGGTCAGCCACGCGGCGTGCTCTATCGCCCGATGGGACGCCATCGCGCTCTCGAAAACTCGCGCGGCCTGCGCGGCCAAATTCTCAGCGCGGAGCGGCGCGCAAACCAGGAGCAGGAGAAAAAGAAGGTGGAGCGTTCGAGTCATCAGCCCTCCGGAATTCGACAAAGGAGGGAGGATAGACCAAGCCAGAAGGCAGAAGCCAGAAGGCAGAAGTAAAAACAAGGCAGAAGGCAGAAGTAAAACAAGGCAGAAGGCAGAAGGCAGAAGGCAGAAGTAAAAACAAGGCAGAAGTAAGACCAAGAGCAACAGCACGAGGCACCAGAAGGGCTTGTCGCGGGTCGAGCTTGTAAGGAACTCGCCGTGGTTTTGCTTTTGCCTTTACTTCTGCCTTCTGCCTTCTGCCTTCTGCCTTGTTTTTACTTCTGCCTTCTGCCTTCTGCCTTCTGGCCTTCTGCCTTGTCTTCTGCTTCTGGCTCAAAAAAAAGGGGGACGGGGCTCATCGCCTCGTCCCTCAGTCGATTCAACAGTCTGGCTTGTTTACAGCTCGGTGTCGATCTGGGCCCTCTGGAGCACGGCGGAGTAGTCGACGTAGATCGACTTCCACTCGGTGAAGACGTCGATGCCGGCGACGCCCGCTTCGCGGTGTCCGTTCCCGGTCTCCTTGACCCCGCCGAACGGCAGATGCGTTTCGGCGCCGATGGTGGGCGCGTTGACGTAGAAGATGCCGGTGTACATGTCGCGCATGGCGACGAACGCCTTGTTGACGTCGCGGGTGTAGATCGACGACGAAAGGCCGAAGCGGACGCCGTTCCCGATCTCGATCGCGTCCTCGAGCGAGGTGCACTTGATCACGGCCGTGACGGGCCCGAAGATCTCTTCCTGCGCGATGCGCATGTTCGGGGTGACGTCGGTGAATACGGTCGGCTGGTGGAAGAACCCGTTCGCGTGCTCTCCGCCCGAGACGATCTCGCCGCCGGCGGCCAGGGTCGCCCCTTCCTCCCGTCCGATCTTCACGTAGTCGGCGACCGTATTGAGCTGACCCTGCGAGACGGTCGGCCCCATGTCGATCGATTCATCGAGCCCATAGCCGATCTTCATCTTCTTCGCGCGGCCGGCGAGCTTCTCGGCGAACTCGTCATAGACGTTCTCGTGCACCACGAGCCGCGAGGCCGCCGTGCAGCGCTGTCCCGCCGTTCCGAACGCTCCCCACAGCGAGCCGTCGACGGCCAGGTCGATGTCGGCGTCGTCCATGACCATGATGACGTTCTTGCCGCCCATCTCGAGATGGAGTCGCTTGAAGCTCGGCGCGCAGGCGACCGAGATCTGCCGGCCGACCTCGGTCGACCCGGTGAACGAGACGACCTTGACGTGGTTGTGGGCCAGGATCGGCTCGCCGACTTCGCGGCCCCCTCCGGTCACGACGTTGAAGACGCCCGGCGGAAGGCCGGCCTCCTCGAAAGCCTCGCCCAGCATCACGACCGAGAGGGGGGTGAGCGAGGCGGGCTTGATGACGACGGTGTTGCCCGCGACGAGAGCCGGCATCGACTTCCAGGCCGGGATCGCGATCGGGAAGTTCCATGGCGTGATCAGCCCCGCGACGCCGATCGGCATGCGGACCGCCATGTTGAACTTGTTGGGCAACTCGGACGGGGTGGTGACGCCGAACAGCCGGCGACCTTCACCAGCCATCAGAAACGCCATGTCGATCGCTTCCTGAACGTCACCGCGCGTCTCGGCGATCACCTTCCCCATCTCGCGGGTCATCTCGCGCGAGATCTTCTCCTTGTCGCGCTTGAGGATCTCGCCGACCTTGTAGAGGTACTCGGCGCGCTTGGGCGCCGGGACCAGGCGCCACTTCTCGAACGCCTTGTGCGCGGCCTCGACGGCCGTCTCGACGTCCGCGGCGTTCGACTCCTGAAAGGTTCCGATCAGGTCGTCGCCTTTTGCCGGGTTGTGGTTCTCGAACGTCTTGCCGGACTTCGAGGCGACCCATTTTCCATTGATGAAATTCTTGTACTCGCGCGTTTCGCGGAGTTTCTGCTCCCCCTTCGACGGGGTGGATGCGGTTGCTGTCATCGGGATCTCCTTCTTCGTGCCGCCGATCGGCGGACCTACTTCTTCT
>JBHEOL010000186.1:0-11842 GCA_046261635.1 Thermoanaerobaculia bacterium
GAATCCTTCGTAAGGCGCCCGTCCGCGTCGTACTCGAATCGATATTCGTGATCGCGTGGCGTCGCGAACGACGCGAGAAGGCCGCCAGGCCCATATGTCATCCGATGGGTTCCGGATGCGTTGCGAACCGACTCAAGCCACCCGTCGCTACCTAGGGTGAGCGTCGTCGTCTGACCGCCGGGCGCTACGATTTCGAGACCGCCACTCGCACCCCGCCGAATCACGGTTCGATTGCCGTACCTGTCGTCGATTGCGCTCAGTCGGCCATCCTCTTCATACAAGAACGAGAGTACGAGAGCTCCGGTGTCCGCCGTGTACGTGCTCTTGTGGCGGCCGTCGCCGTCGAAGAAATATAGCGAGCTCCCGTCGCTGGATGGAACCCACGTTTCGGAGCCGACTCTACGAGGAGCCAAGCCGGCGATGCGTCGGATCCGCCGATTCCAGCGATCTGCAACGAACAGATTCCCCTCGGAATCTGCCGCGATCTGTGAAGGGAATGCGTACACGGCGGCACCAGCGAGCCCCCCATCGCCCGCAAACCAAGCATCACTTCCGTACCACGCCTGCTCGTTGCGACCCGTAACGGCGCTGAACAACTCGATGAGGTCACCGTCCAGCGTAATCCGCCGAACGACCCATTGGTTGCCGCTGCGATACTCGATACCCGCCATGAGAAGCGACCCGTCGGGTGCAACGGTGAGGGATCTCCAGTAGCCAGACGGCAGCGTGGCGAATCGTTTGAGGTAGCCATCCGGAGTGATCCGAAAAATCCCATCCGTACCCGCTAGCCAGAGAGACCCGTCCGCCGTAAAGACCATGTCCTCAGGCGCGATACCAACCGCCGTTGCGGGCCCATCACCAGTGAACCGGTTGTGGTTTCCGGTTCCCGCGAAAGTCGAGATCCTCCCGTCCAAAGAGACCCTCCGTATCTTCCAGTTGGCACGATCGCGAATATAGAGCGCGCCATCCGGACCGATTTCAAGATCCCACGGATCATTCAGAGCGGCCAGCAGCGCGCTGCCGCCGTCTCCATACGAGGCGGCCTGTCCGGTTCCAGCGACGCGCGTGATGATTCCATCGACCGAAACTCTTCTGATCCGATTGCCTTCCGCGATAAAGATCGATCCGTCGCGAGCGATGGCCAAGCCTTGTGGGTTGTACATCCCCGCGTTTTGAGCCGGGCCGCCGTCACCTGAACCGCCGTAGTCGGAATACGCCCCAGCAATCAGATGGACCGTCCCGGTCGTCCTCTTCCACCGCAAGACTTTTCCGCATTCGCGTGCGGTGAAGAGAACGTCGCCGTCGGGAAGCATCTTGATGGCCGTGGGTTCGCCGAGATAGGCGAGTGTGCCGAGCTGCCCGTACACACCGCAACCTCGCGGCGGTTCGCGACCGGCAACGGTCTCGACAGTTCCCGCGACCTGATCGGACGATCGTCGGCTCCCGTCGCCAAAGAGCAGGCCACCACCTCCCGGTTCCAGTCGGTGGTGAACGTCAATCGCCCATCCACCAAGCCCCACGCTCCGCGGGTCGTTGTTGTGCAGGGCGACGTGTTGCTCGTCCCAAAGAGCACCGGGCCGGCGTGCTTCCGCAAGCGGGAGTCCTTCGGGGGCGAACTCGCCAAAATACGTTCCGGCTGCGATGGATCGGTACACGGCCGGGTAGACGTAGCTAACGACGATTGTGAGGTCCTGCGCCCCGTGCACGGTCCGCCCATACGCGTCTTTCCCGTCCCATTCGAACGTCTGCTTCAACCGCGGAATGGGGGCGTACGCGTACTCGAATTCGCGTCCGGCTATCGCCAGTCGCAGCTCGACACTTCGAAGGTCCGGCGGAAGAGTCTCCCCCGTCAAAGACACTTCCACAGTCCGACTGCCAGACCGACCCGGAACAGTGATGCTCGAGTACGCGAGTCGGAAGTCGGTTCCGGCTATAGGCAGGTATTCGGTCAATCCCTGCGCCTGGCATTCAATGACTGACCCGGATGCCTTGCATGTTTCGTCTGGTTTAATCTCGCCTTTCGGTGTCGGCTGATTGGGCTTACTGGCTCCCTCAGGTGCTGCGAGAGTAAACGAAATCGGCCAGTTCAGATCCAGCGGGCTGAAGTGATCGACCGCCACACGCCAGACGGTTTGACCGGCGACGAAAAGGGACGAGAGTCGCTGGAGTTCATCGAGTCCGATTCCGAGACCTGCCGGATCGTCTGTAACGTCGTCGCCTGTTGCGTCGATGAGGACCGACCCCCCTTCGACGGTCAGGATCTTAATGATCCGTCCGTTCGGCATCGGAACCCAGGCGGCTCGCATGCGATCGTAGTAGCCGATAGGAACCGGTTCACCGACGGGAAAATCCAGGAAGTTCGTGACGTAAAAGGCGACCGGAACGCTGAACTCCACTCCTGCAGCATTTGCTTCCACGGCCTCGTCCGCCGAAAGCTCGACGCAGTACGTGTATGCGCTCTGTGGAGGCAGTTCCGCCGGCATCTTCAAATGGCCCTCGGGACCCACCGTATATTCAGTCGCGCGAATGCTCAGCGCGCTCGCCTCTTGGCGAGTTCCGTCGGGCAGGATCATGTACGCAGACGTTCCCGGTGCGAAGATCATCGTCGCCTGACGCGGGCCATCGTCATCAGTGACAATGGAACCACGTGCGACTTGCGTTGAGCTCCCGGCTCCGAAGTGGATTTCGGTAACGACCGGGTCATAGGGGACAAGCATGATGTCTTCAAGGAGCTCATACCGATTCCACGCGGAATCGATCGTTCGCTGAGCCGCGATGAACCCTGACTTGGCGAACGTGATGACGACGCGACCTCCGCCGTTAACGGCGAGATCGAAACGCCCGTCCTGTCGGCTCAGAGTCCGACCGAGCTCCGGGTGCCCCACTACGGAGAGTGTGACACCCGGCAACCCGGAACCCTCGCTGCTCAGAACACGACCCCTGATCACGCTCACGCGGCGAGAGTCGATCACGCCCGGCATCACGTCTGTCTGAACCGGAAGCTCTCCTTCGTAGAGGAAGCCGACCGAATCGGCGAAGGATGACGGACGTGTGGAGTCGATGGGCGGCGCGATCGTACTAGGGTCCGGCGGCAGAGATTCAGGCGGCCTGACGCTGATGATGGCTGACGCGGAGAGGCTCTCGAACGTTCCTGTAAGCGTTGCGCTCCCGGCCGCCACGGCACGCACGCGGCCAGGGCTGCCCAAGAGCTCGAGAACCGCGGGATCAGAGATACTCCACACGGAACTGGCTGTTACGTCTTCGATTAAACTATCCGAGAATTCAGCAAGCACGCTCGCTGCCGCGTCCTGGCCAATATCCAGCGTTGTCGGCGAAACCTGCATCGTTAGCCTAACGAGTTGGCGAGCCGGCGCGATGTCAAGGGGGACGACGATGGCTCCGGCAAGGGACTGCAGCCGCAGGTCGTGCGCGCCGGTAATCTCCTCCGGCAACACCAGGCGGATCATGGTCGAAGACTCGAATTCCCACGGGATTGGCTGGTCACCGAGTCGCACTTCCAGGAATCCCGGAGCGAAGCCGCTTCCGAAGAGACGCAGAATGTCACCTTCCACCGGGTCGGCGGGGTAAAACCCAGATACGTTGAGCCGTTGAAGCAGAGCTCGAACTGCACCGTTCCCGGTATCAGCCACCCAAACGGCTCCCGATCCGCCTAGGCCTGTCGGCGATTTGAACTCGGCGCTCGGCGGGACCCCGTCGATGAGACCCGGCTTGCCGGTACCGGCAATTGAGGCTGTTTCGAAGAATCCAAGATCGAGCGAGCGGATAACATGATTTCTAGAGTCAGCGATCAGCAGCTTGGATTCATGAAGCAGAACTCCGGCTGGCTCATGGAATCTCGATGAGAGCGCCTGCCCTGACTGCCATCCCGGAGACCCTGTTCCAGCGATCGTTTCCACGAGGCCCGACCGAAAGCGGCGGATCGTGTGCCCGAGGCGGTCAGCTATGTAGAGATCGCCGTTTAGGTCAACATGCACTCCGGTCGGCTCGTGAAACTCCGCGCTTGGTGCCGGGCCGTCCGTGGTTCCCGGCGACCCCGTGCCGGCTTCCGTTGCAACCGTGCCTTCGGCGTTGATCCTGCGAATGACGTGATTTGCCTGATCCGCCACCCACACGGTTCCATTCGCCGACACCGCAAGGCCGATTGGCCGCTTAAACTCAGCGTCTGCCGGGTTGCCGTCACGATGGCCGGGATGTCCAGTTCCTGCAATCGTAGATACGTTCCCGTCAAGGTCGATCTTTCGAATCACGTGGTTCGAAGTGTCGGCCACGAGAATCGCACCATCCGGTAGTAAGGCGACGCCTTGCGGCTGCTTGAACTCAGCATCCACCGCAGGACCGTCTCGAAATCCTGGACGGCCCGATCCAGCGATCACGTGGATCTCTCCCGTCGGAGTCACCCGAACGATGCGGTGGTTGAATGAATCCGCGACGATGGCAGTTCCCGTCGCGGGTTCCACCGCGACCGCGGCAGGCGTCCCGACCGTTCCGGGTGGAGCTATGGTCGCGATGTTGATCCAAGGTGGATCGGAGAGAACAGAGAACGGCAGCACCGCAACAACGGAGTTGCCGCTACGAACCTCGACCATCCCCGACGCTGCCGCACGTGGAACGAAAAGCTCGATCAGACCTTCTTCGTACGTGTTCAGGTCCGCAGCGATAGAACTGCCGATCTGCGAAGCGAACGAGACCTCTGTGACTGTCGTGGTGGCCGGTCCACTGAGAATAACCGTAGCGCCCCGGGGAGCGCTCTCCGGCACGAGGCTCCATGTTGATTGTCCGAGAGCAGAAAGGCTCACCAAGAGAAAGAAACAGCCACGCCAGGCGATAGCGGCGGGATTTGCCATCAGAGCACTCCTCAATTGGGCTTTAGTCTTCGAGTCCGAGCTAGACAAGGAGTGCCTGAAGTGGGGAAAACTCTACCCCCGGAAGGCAAATATCTCGACGTATCGACTTGGAAGGGGCAGATCAGCGGTCAGGGGGGAGCTGGGATGTGATCCTCGTCACCCGGAGATGAAGCCAAGGCCTCCGCAAGCGCGTCCCACGCCGGCCGTCGCGACGCGCGTTCTGAACTCTTCGTAACCCCACGCCCGTGCGTGTTGGGTGCCTCACCCAACGCAAGCCCGCGCGCCAGGCCGCTTACCGAGAGAGCGAGCCCCTCGTCGCCTCTCCCTCTGCTACTGCGCTGCTACCGTCATCGTGGCGAGTTCAGAAGGCCCCTCTTCCTGCCGCAGGACTTCTTCCTGACTCCAGTGAGCTCCCCCGTCCTCGCGCCGACGTCCGGTAACCAGCGGGGAAGGGGGGAGGACCCTTTCCCCTGACTCCTTCTCCCTTGCCTACTTCTTTTCCCTGCTGCTCCCACGGAAGTCCTTCCCACTTCGATAGACTCGCGGACGCACCATGCCCCCCATCCCCGCGCTCCGCGCCCTCCGCCACCGCAACTACCGGCTCTTCTTCTTCGGGCAGCTCGTCTCGCTGATCGGCACCTGGATGCAGTCGGTCGCGCAGGCGTGGCTGATCTATCGCCTCACCGACTCCCCCTTCCTCCTCGGCCTCGTCGGGTTCTCGAACAACTTTCCCGTCTTCTTCATCGCTCCCTTCGGCGGGATGCTCGCGGACCGGATGAGCCGGCGGCGCATCCTGCTCGTCACGCAGACCGCCTCGATGACCCTCGCCGCGCTGCTCGCGACGTTCACGCTCACCGGGATCATCCGGCCGGGTCACATCCTGATCTTCGCTTCGATTCTCGGCGTCATCAACGGCTTCGACATCCCGGCCCGCCAGGCGTTCGCGGTCGGCCTCGTCGGTCGCGACGATCTGACGAACGCGATCGCCCTCAACTCGACCGTCTTCAACGCCGCGCGCGTCGCCGGCCCCGCGATCGCGGGCGTCCTCGTCGCCGCCATCGGCGAAGGGTGGGTCTTCCTGCTCAACGCCGCCAGCTACGTCGCCGTCCTGGCGAGCCTCCTCGCGATCCGGATGCCGCCGTACGTGGGCGCCGCAACGAGCGAGTCGCGTCTTCGCAGGATGCTCGGCGGGTTCCGGTTCGCCGGGACGACCGGGCCGATCCGCGCGCTTCTCCTCCTTCTCGTCGTCATCAGCTTCACCGCGATGCCCTACAGCATTCTCATGCCGGTCTTCGCGAGCGAGATCCTCGGCACCGGCGCGCGCGGTCTCGGGATTCTGATGGGCGCCACGGGCGTCGGCGCGCTCCTCGGCTCGATCGCGCTCGCCACGCACGGGACGGTCCAGGGCCTCGGCCGCTGGGTCGCCCGCGCCGCCCTCGCCTTCGGGCTCTTCCTCCTCCTCTTCTCCTTCTCGCGCGACTTCCGCCTCTCCGTCGCGCTCCTGATCCCGGTCGGGTTTTCCATGGTCGTGAGCATGGCGTCGTCGAACACCCTCATCCAGGCGATGGTCCCGGAGGAGATCCGCGGGAGGGTCATGGCCGTCTATTCGATGGTGTTCATGGGAGGAGGCCCGCTCGGGGCGCTGCTCGCCGGCGCCCTCGCCCAGAGGATCGGCGCCCCCGCCACCGTCGCGGCCGGCGGGATGCTCTCGATTGTCGCGGCGATCATCTTCGCGATCCGGCTCCCGACCCACCGCGTCGTGGCAAGGGAGCTGATCCTCGCCCAGCAGGTCGCCGGCGGCGAGCCGGCGCAGGAGGCGACGGGGGCGCCGCCGGCGCCGTAGGGACCGGCTGCGCCATGTCATCCCGAGCGTAGCGAGGGATCTGGGCGGGTGTGGCTCGGAGGACGCGGAGACGTGAATCGGCGGGACGAGCGAGCCAAGTTTCGTCCTCGAGAAGCGAAGCCCTTTCTTCCGCCGATTCCGGCCTCCGCGTCAAGCGCTCCCCCCTCCCGGATCCCTCGCTACGCTCGGGATGACAGCGGGGCTGCCGTCTGAGGGGGAGAATCTGAGTTCCGAGGCCTGAGGTCTGAGGTCCCCGGCTCGCGGCGCAGTGCCAGTCGTCACTTGTCCGGCGCGCACCTTTTGGACAGAATGGCGCCCGCCATGACTACTGTATTCATCCCGCGAGAACCCGCCGGCGAGCAGCGCGTCGCCGCGACGCCGGAAACCACCCGGCACTACGTCAAGAACGGACTCGGCGTGCTGGTCGAGTCCGGCGCCGGGAGCGGCGCCCACTACTCGGACGCCGAATACGAGGCGGCGGGGGCGAAGATCGCCCCGGCCTCCGCGCTGGAGACGGCCGACGTCGTCCTGAAGGTCGCTCCCCCGACCCCTGCCGACGCGGCGCGAATGAAGGAGGGGTCTCTGCTGATCTCCTTCATGGCGCCGCATCGGAACCTCGAGCTCGTCCGGGCGCTGCAGAAGCGCAACGTCACATCCCTTGCGATGGAGCTCATTCCCCGCACCACGAAGGCGCAGGTGATGGACGCTCTCTCCTCGCAGGCGAGCATCGCCGGCTACAAGGCCGTCCTGCTCGCGGCGACCCGCCTCGGCAAGTACTTCCCGCTGCTGATGACGGCGGCCGGGACGATCAAGCCGGCGCGCGTCGTCATCATGGGCGCCGGCGTGGCCGGCCTCCAGGCGGTCGCGACGGCCAAGCGCCTCGGCGCCGTCGTCGAGGTCTCCGACATCCGCGCCGCGGTCAAGGAGCAGATCGAGTCGCTCGGCGGCAAGTTCATCGAGCTCCCGATGGAGGAGAGCGGCGAGGGCGCCGGCGGCTACGCGAAGGAGATGGGCGAAGACTTCCTCCGCCGCCAGCGCGAGATCGTCACCCAGCACGTCTCGCACGCGGACGTGGTGATCACGACCGCGCAGATTCCCGGAAAGCGCGCGCCGGTCCTGGTCACGCGCGAGATGGTCGAGAAGATGAAGCCGGGGTCGATCGTCGTCGATCTGGCCGTCGAATCGGGCGGCAACTGCGAGCTCTCGCAGCAGGACCAGGAGGTCCTCCACAACGGCGTCCTGATCATCGGCCACTCGCACCTGCCGTCGGACACGTCGCACGACGCGTCGATGCTCTACTCCAGAAACGTCCAGAACCTCCTTCTCTATCACGTGAAGGAGGGGTCGGTGGGCTACGACTTCGCCGACGAGATCACGGCGGGCTCCGCGCTCACGCACGGCGGCGAGGTCAAGCACGCCCCGACCGCAACTCTGCTCCAGGGAGGTTCGTAGATGGGGGTTCTCCTCGTCGGCATTTACCTGTTCGTTCTCTCGATGTTCGTCGGTCTCGAGATCATCGGGAAGGTCCCTCCGACCCTGCACACGCCGCTCATGTCGGGCGCGAACGCGATCTCCGGCATCACGATCGTCGGCGCGATCATCGCCTCGTCCGGCGGCGAGGCGTCCATGTCGAACATTCTCGGATTCGTCGCGATCACGGCGGCCTCGGTCAACGTCGTCGGCGGCTATCTCGTCACCGATCGCATGCTCAAGATGTTCCGGAAGAAGTGAGGAGCCGCCCGTGAACCATACCGTCATCCAGCTTCTTTATCTCGTCTCCGCGGCGCTCTTCATCTTCGGCCTCAAGGGGCTGACGAAGGTCAAGACCGCCCGCAACGGCAACCGTCTCTCGGCGCTCGGCATGCTGATCGCGATCGTGGCGACGGTTCTCGACCTCGGCCTCGTCGACTTCCGCTGGATCATCGCCGGCCTGATTCTGGGCAGCATCATCGGCGCGTTCGCCGCGATCCGCGTCCAGATGACGCAGATGCCGGAGATGGTCGCCATCTTCAACGGCTTCGGCGGCATCGCCTCCGCGATGGTCGCCATCTCGACCACGTACCTGCTGGTCTTCGAAACCCTCGAGACGCGGACCATGGCCGCGGTCATGGGGGGCTCGTCCGCCGTGAACGTCGCCCTCTCGATCCTCATCGGCGGCGTCACCTTCTCCGGGAGCGTCATCGCCTACATGAAGCTCGCGGGGAAAGTCGTCAGCAGTGATCCGGTCCTCCTTCCCGGCCGCCACGTCGTCAACGCGCTCCTCTTCATCGGCGCGCTCGGCCTCGGCCTCTGGGTCGCGTTCGGGCCGGCCGAGGCGTCGATGATCGTCCTCGTCTGCTGGATCGTTCTGGCGATCTCGCTCGCTCTCGGCGTGCTGCTCGTCATCCCGATCGGCGGCGCGGACATGCCGGTCGTGATCTCCCTCCTCAACTCCTACTCCGGCCTCGCCGCGGCGGCCGCCGGCTTCGTCATCAACAACCCGATGCTCATCGTCGCGGGCGCGCTGGTCGGCGCCTCGGGGCTGATCCTCACGAAGATCATGTGCGTGGCGATGAACCGCTCGCTCGCGAACGTCATCTTCGGCGGGTTCGGCGCGGTGGATCCCGGCGCCGCCACGAAGGGAACCGAGTACGGGCCGGTGCGCTCGGGCGGCGGCGAAGAGGCCGCGATGCTCCTCGACGCCGCCGACCGCATCATGGTCGTCCCCGGCTACGGTCTCGCCGTCGCGCAGGCGCAGCACATCGTCCGCGAGATGGCGGACATCCTCGAGAAGCAGGGCAAGCGCGTCGAGTTCGCGATCCATCCCGTCGCCGGCCGCATGCCCGGTCACATGAACGTTCTTCTCGCCGAAGCGGACGTGCCGTACGACCGGCTGCTCGATCTGGAGCAGTCGAACTCCGAGTTCAAGAACATCGACGTGGCGCTGATCGTCGGCGCGAACGACGTCATCAACCCGATCGCCGAGACGGATCCAACGAGCCCGATCGCCGGTATGCCGATCCTGCAGGCGTACAACGCGCGCTCGGTCATCATCATCAAGCGCTCGCTCGCAGCCGGCTTCGCGAACATCAAGAACCCACTCTTCGAAGCGCCGCATACGATGATGATGTTCATGGACGCGAAGAAAGCCCTCCAGGAAATCGTCGCCGAGCTGAAGATCGCCGCAGCCGCGTAGGGACCGGCTGCGCCGGTCCGTTTCCGGGTTGCGAAGGCGCCGCGCCATGCGGCGCCTTCGTCGTTTGGGAAGAGGAGGAGGGGGAGGGGCGGATCCAGATCTGGGCGACCATTTCAGCGCTGTTTCCGAGCGCACCGGCTCGCGTCGCCTGCACGGCGGACGACAGGCGGACGGTGAATGCATTATCCGGCGCGCGTCGGAGAATGCATTCGCTGCCCGCCGCGCACCGCCGAGCGCGATTCCACCGCCCGTAGATCTGCTTGCGACGCGACGCGTTCCGAGGGACCCTCGGGAGTATGGCTGAGCCGCCCAAGCTTCTCGATCGCCTTCGCGCCGCCGTTCTCGCGCGGCACATGAGCCCACGTACGGCCGAGACGTATGCCACGTGGGCGAAGCGCTTCATCCTCTTCCACGGCAAGCGCCATCCCTCCTCGATGGGAGCGGAGGAAGTCAACGCGTTCCTGACCCATCTCGCGGTCGAGCGGCACGTGGCCGCGTCGACGCAGAGTCAGGCTCTTGCCGGCCTCCTTTTCCTCTATCGCGCCGTGCTGAACGAGCCGCTTCCATGGCTGGACGACATCGTGCGGGCGCGGCGGACGGAGCGGCTGCCGGTGGTCCTCACTCCGGACGAGGTCCGTGCGGTACTCGAGCGGATGCATGGAGTGCCGGGCGTGGTCGCGTCGCTCCTCTACGGGGCGGGTCTGCGGCTGCCCGAGGCGCTCTCGTTGCGGGTGAAGGATGTCGATTTCGAGCGCCACGAGATCGTGGTGCGGGAGGCGAAGGGGCGGCGGGACCGTCGGACGATGCTGCCGCGCACTGTGGCCGCTCGCCTGGCCGAGCACCTTTCCGCCGTGCGACTCCTCCATCGTGAGGATCTCGCGCTCGGCTTCGGTGCGGTGCGGCTCCCCTCGGAGCTCGATCGCAAGTACACGCAGGCGCCCACGGAGTGGAAGTGGCAATGGGTGTTTCCCGCGACGCGGCGGTGGCGCGACCGGGAGAGCGGCCGCGAGCTCCGGCACCACCTGGATGAGTCGGTCGTGCAGCGCGCAGTGCGCGGGGCGGCCGAGGACGCTGGCATCACGAAGCGGGTGGGATGCCATACGCTGCGCCATTCGTTCGCGACGCACCTTCTCGAGCGTGGCCACGACATCCGGACGATTCAGGAGCTTCTCGGTCACCGCGACGTCTCGACGACGATGATCTACACGCACGTCCTCCAGCGTGGCGCGGGCGGAGTCCGCAGCCCGCTCGATCCGGTTTGACGGCGCGGATGCCGCAAACGCGGCGTCATGGAATATCGAGGAGTGCGCAGAGCACGGCGCCCCGTTATACGGCGAAAACGGGTGGTACCATTGAGGTCGAAATACTAGTTAGCCGCCGAGGTATCATCTCGGAGGATGAGCCCGACAGTCTTCCGAGAGGGTCCCTTCAGGTTCTTCTTCTTTTCGCTCGAGGAAGCAAGAATGCACATTCACGTTCATTCAGCAGACGGAGAGGCGAAATTCTGGATCGAACCGTCTGTTGAACTCTCAGAGAGCCACGGATTCAGGAAGACCCACATCGCTCGAATCGAAGAACTGATCAGAGAACACGAAAATGACATCCGCGACGCATGGAACCGGCACTTCGGACGCTGAGGTAACAAACATTTCCCCTCACGGCTTCTGGCTCCTGTTGAGCGGACGCGAGTTGTTCGTTCCGTTTGAGCAGTTTCCCTGGTTTCGGAATGCCACCGTCGCGCAAATCGTCGAGGTTCAGAAGCTGGGTGATGATCACCTTTACTGGCCTTCGCTCGACGTTGACCTGAGCATCCGGTCCATCGAGAACCCGGCCCAGTTTCCTCTCGTGAGCCGCGGCGGCTAACTAGCGGTTGAACCGGACGCGAACCGCGTGTTGCTGTGTCTCGAGCTCTATACTATTCGGCGTGCGGTTCGCGCCGGTGAACCGCAGGAACGTTAG
>JBHEOL010000236.1:0-4861 GCA_046261635.1 Thermoanaerobaculia bacterium
TTCCGGGGGATTGGTGTGCGCACACGATACGCCGGTAACCGTCCCCGGAAAAGAAGCAGAGGTGGAAAGCGTTTCGGATGGGCAAGAGCTCAGCCCGGCCGGAAACATTTCTCTAGGGTGCGGGACGAATCGCTCCGCTCAAGTCCCTTACCACGCGAATCCGAGCATGAAAATCCCATGATTTCGACAAGGCTGTCGGGCTGGGGGAGGCTAATGTGCTCGGTAACGCCGCCCAGTGAAAGGAAGCTGCCGTGTCAATCTCGAAGTCCATTGCTCCACGTCGCCGTTTCAACCTCCAGGTTCTGCTCCTGGTGTTTCCCACCTGCATGCTGACGGCGTGTCTCTCCCTGACGGGAATGGATCAGAATTCGGTCCTGATCGAGACGGAGCCCGCGGGGGCCCTGGCAACCAGTCTCTCCGGCGAGCGATGTACGACGCCCTGTTCCATGCGGATTCGGAAGATCGCAGGGCAGGTGATCCGGCTCGAGAAACCGGGGCTCGAGCCGGCCGAGGTCCGAGTGGAGTCGCGAATCACGCCTGGGGGAGTTGCGCGTCTCATCGGCGGCAACGCCATCGCCGCGGTCGTTGTCGCTTACGGCGTCGGCAGCCTGTTTCCGTCAGGCACTACCATCACCGACGCGCTGTTGTTCTCGCTCGGAACCCTCATCGGAGCCTCCTCCGCCGTGGCGGTCGATCTGAAGGCGGGGGCACACCGAACTTGGACCTCGAAATCTCTCCGAGTCACTCTCGAGCCGCTCTCCGCGCAAGGCGATGAACAGGCAAACGACCCTGCGCCTCACTACTCGGTGACGCTACGGGGTTATTCACTCGAAAACCGTTCTTTCGAATCTCCGGGGAGTACACCATGTGGCAACTCGCACGAATCACGCTGATCTTCATGGCGATCACCGGCTGCGCGACGGCAAGACAGGGACCCTTGCAGAGGATCCGGATCGAGAGCGATCCTCCCGGCTCCACGATCAGCGCAGAGCGGTGCGGCCTCCGGGTCGGGTCCAGGGAGACTCCGGCCACCATCCTGGTCAGCCGGCGAGCCACGCAGTGCGAGATCTCGGTCTCCCACAGCGGTTACCACACCACGATCGTGCCTCTGGAGCGCGAATTCTCCGAGCTGGTGGTTGGGAATGCCAATGCGCTGGCGGTCGTCGAGTGCTGCGATGAAGGTTTTTCGTCGCTCGCGCTTGGGCTGGCGGGTCTCGTAACTGGCGTGCTCGTCGACGCCGCCTCGGGAGCAATGTACGAGCTGCAGCCGGCGCACTTCTTCGTCGAGCTGGAGCCAATCGAGCCGGGTTGGGGAGAAGAAGCCTGGCGGGATGGCATCTATCCGCCCGATGAGAGCCCCCCCGACTTTTGAGGGCAGCCTCGCATGTGTGGAGCCATCACCGGTATTCTGGGCGAAGACAGCTGAGATCAGTGGCGCTCTAATGAGATCACTCCGCACTTTCCTGGTGCTGCTTCCTCTGATGAGCGGCTCGCTCGCGGCCCAGGGGAACGCCGGGGTCGATATCGGCGTCTGGGCATCGTGGGGGAATACGGCTGGGGGAGAGTCCCGGCAGGGAGACTCCCTGATCGAGCTGACGGACGGATCCGGGTTCGGCGTGAGCGTGAGATTCGATCGGGGAGGGAGATTCTCGACCGAGCTCGCGGTGTTCAGTTTCTCTTCGGAAGCGACGCTCACTTCGGAACCACCAGTCGAGGGTCGTGCCGAGCTCGGCTCATTGCGGGTCACCCCGCTTACAACAACGATTCAGTACCATCCAGCCGGGTGGAGGTTCCTCAGACCCTGGGTCGGCGGCGGGATCGCTTACGTCCTGGCGGGTGAGCTCGCAGGCGGAGACTCAGACTCGGCAGGAAACGGCCGGATCGAGGTGGACGACGAGCTCTCATGGGTGGCGAGCGCAGGGGTGGATTTCCCGGTCACTCCTACGCTCGGCGTGGGGCTCGACGCAAGGTACATTCCGCTGAGCGCTGGCTCGCGAACACCGGGAAGTGCGGAGGATAACGAACTGAAGCTGAGCCCGTGGATCATTTCGGCGGGAGCCCGATTCCGTTTCTGATCCCGTTTCGGGTTTTCTGCGCCTTCGATGAAAACCTCATGTTTTCCTCGAGCCTTCTGCGGTCTCCCGCCGTACTGTTGCGCTCGAGGAGGCGGAATCATGAGAACGGGCGTAACGCAAATCAGGCCGGGCGGAGATTCCTCTCCCCGGTCCATTCCGCACGAGCACGTCGTCAGGGGGATCGCGGGGCTCACCCTGGCTCTTTCTCTGATACTGGGCGGCTGCGTCCTCTCGGTGGAGCCGGTGGTCTCGGAGTCGGATGCGATCTTCGATCCTCGAATTCTGGGCTGCTGGGAGGAAGTCGACGGATCCGATCGGATTCGAGTCACCCGAGAAGATGGGGAGTACGCCATCGAGTACATGGAGGGAGCAGAGGCCGCCGGGAAACAGGAAACCAGCACGTTCGGCGGCCGGCTGGGCCGGTTGGATGAATGGACGGTGCTGGACGTCTGGCCGACGCGGCAGGGTGAGCTGAACGCACATGATCAAATGCTGCTGCAGGGGCACCTGCTCGTGCGACTCGAGATCGGTAGCGAGGAGATCACGACGGCGATTATCGATCCCGACAGAATGACGGAAGCGCTTGCCCAGGGTGAACTGTCCCTGGCTTACACGAGCAAAGAAGGAGAACCACCAATCCTGCGGGGGAGCAGCGATGAGCTTCGATCCGCGCTCGGCTCGTACATCGCGAAGCCGGACGTTCTTCAACCGCCGACCGTCTGGCGGCGCGCCAGCTCGGCTCAGTGCGACGTGAGGGCGCCGGTGGCAGTGGTTCCACCCTGTTTCGAAGCTTCGGCCTGGCGCGAAGCGGATCTCATGTTCCGGCGTGATGCGCATTGGATCGGAGCCGATGGCGCCTCATCGGTCGATCTCGGCGGAGGACGCATTCTCTGGCTCTTCGGCGACACCTGGATCGACCCCGCCGGTAACCGCAGTCGCCAGAGAGCCCGGATGATCAGCAACAGCGTCGGGATCCAGAGTGGAACCGACCCCGCGCGCTCGGCCATCAAATTTTATTGGGGGACAGCGGCAGACGGAGGTCCGGCCGCGTTCCTCGCCGACCGCGGCGAAGAGAGGCTCTGGCTGGGGAACGGAGTTCGGGTAGGGGACCGGCTGGTACTCTTTTTCAGCCGCGTTCGCGCCACGGACTCCGGACTCGGGTTCGAAACAGAGGGGTGGGGGGCGGTACTGGTCGACAATCCGGACGCCGAGCCGTCGTCGTGGCGAATGACTGCGCTGGATACGCCCGCCAACGAACTCGGGGTGGTCGTGGGGGGAGCGGCAGCACTGGTTATGGACGGGCACGTTTACGCTTTCGGGTCTCAGGATCCGGTCAAGTCTCACCCGATCTTCGTCGTGCGATGGCCGGTGGCGGCGGTACGAGAGGGAAACTTCAACGAAGGGGAGTGGTGGGCGGGAGATCGCTTCGGCTGGGTTTCGGAATCCTCGTCCACGCCGAGGCAACCGCTCTTCAATGAGGGGCAATCGGAACTGACCGTGCACGTCGATCCGGCGACCGAGCAGTGGCTCGTCGTTCAAACGGTGGGGTTCGGCCCGGCAGACATCGCCCTGCGGAGCGCTCCCTCGCTTACCGGGCCATGGACGGCGCCGCGCCTTCTGTATCGTCCGTCCGAGTATTACCGCCCGAACGTCATGATCTACGCCGCGAAGGCCCATCCGCATCTGACCGGAGCCTATCTTCCATTGACCTACGCCAACAACAGTTTCAAATTTGCCGATCACCTGAGAGACGAGAGCACTTACTACCCCCGTTTCGTGCGCCTCACACGCTGCGATTGACGGGCGCCTGGCTTGCTGACGATCCATTGAGCGGCGGATCGCATTCGCCTACTCCCTGATGATCGTGATCGTCGGTTCCTGCTCGTTCGCTCTGCGATAGATCAGTTCGACGCTTCCCACGCGAATCTCGATTCCATCGGGCAGTTCCACCGGAATCTCCGTGATGCGGCGCCCCCCAACGAACGTGCCGTTCTTGCTGTTGCAGTCAGCGATCGACACGCCGTCTCCGCGGGCCGTCAGCACCGCGTGTTTTCGGGACACCGTGGGGTCGTCGATGACGAGGCTCGCGTGGGATGCTTCGCGACCGACCACGTTCTCTCCTTCGAGAAGATCGAGCTCGCGCTCGCCGTGGAAGATGCGGCCGATTTTCCTGGGCCGGGCACCCGCTGCCGGGTCCGTTTCTCCGGCGAGGTCGCCGCAGAAAGCGTATCCGTAGCCGTGGACCGTCCGGATGAATCGGGGCTGGCGCGGATCGTCGCCCAGGGCCGCCCGGATCTCCGCAGCCAGGCCGGCCAGGTTGGACTCGGTGACGAACGTCTCCGGCCAGATCGTGTCGTGCAGCTTCTCTTTCGGTACGGCGGAGGGACGGTTCGCGATCAGGATTTCGAGAAGGCGCAGTGCCTTGGGCGAGAGGTGTCGCTCCTCCTCGCCGACGAACAGCAGCCTGCGGCCGAGATCGAGCTCGCAGATGCCGAATCGGTAGAGAGTCGCTCCCATATGGATCTCGACGAAAAACTCATGAATTCGACATGATTCCGGAGACCTCCGAGTCTACGCTGGTTTCATGCGAGCACCTACATTTTCTCCGATCTTCTACCTGATGGCGGCGGTCCTTCTGGTATTGCCCGGCTGCTCAGTTCATCAGCTTGCGGTGGACCGCTTCGGTGACGCTTTGGCGCAGACGGGGACGAACTTCACCGCGGACGACGATCCCGATCTGGTCGGCCAGGCGCTTCCGTTCGGCCTCAAGCTGATGGAGGGAATCC
>JBHEOL010000073.1:0-4883 GCA_046261635.1 Thermoanaerobaculia bacterium
CAGGATCCTGCCCTCTTGAGATCCTTCGGTCGCGCCCCCGGTTTCCGTGAGAGGGCCGTTCAGCGCGGCGCTCCCTCAGGATGACGGGGACCTCCGGTCTTGCCTTTGCCTTTCCTAGCCCCCAGCCCCTGGCCCCTAGCCCCTTGCTTCTCCTACGGCTCGGCCGGAACCCCTCCGGTGACCGGGCCGCCTTCGTAGATCTCCCCGTACCTCTGGTAGCTGTTCATCACCTTTCTCACGTAGTGCTTCGTCTCGGAGAAGTTCACCGACGTGAGGAAGTAGTCGTCACCCTCGGCGGGCTGGAGGCGGCTCCAGAGGCGTGTCTGGAAAGGTCCGGCGTTGTATGCCGATGCCGCCTTATACCGGCTGCCGTCGAATTCCTCGAGAAGGTCGGCCACGTAGCGCGCGCCGAGCTGAATGATCGTCCGAGGATCGTAGAGGTCCGCCGACTGGAGATCGACGAGCCCGAGGCTCGCGCCGATGTCGCGTGCGGTGGTGATGATGAACTGCAGGAGTCCGCGGGCAGCGGCGATCGACTTGGCTCTCGGGTCGAATCTCGACTCCTCCCGCATGATCGACAGCACGAGCCGCGGATCGGCGCCGAATCGCTCGGAGTCGCGCTCGATGATCTGCGCGAAGTAACGGGGGTACAGCAGCTGCCGCACACGGAGAGGCAGCAACTCCTGAACGAATCCGTCCGGCACCGATCGCATCATCACTTCGATCGCATAGATCGAGTCGCGTGAGGCCGCCGCAAGGTTCAGCGCGTGTGAGCGCGTGAGGGCGTCCCTCATCGGTCGAAGTCCCCACCGGGCCCCGATCTCGCGCTGCGCCTCGTCGAAAAGACCCATCGCCATCAGGTAATCTGCCGGCTCGGCTGCGGCGTCCAGAGGAAAGGACGGAGGCGGTTCCGGCGTCAACTCGAGAACCTCACGATAGGCGGGGATTTCGAGATAGATCGCCCTCAGCGCGGCGCGATCCTGTTCGGAGCCCGACAGGAGATCGGCCACGGTGCCGGCTTGCCTGGCGCTTCCCCAGTCGCTCGCCTCGACCGCCGCGTCGCGGTCGGCGCGCGCACGTGCGACCCGCGAGGAGAGGGCCTCCCTCAGCGGCCCGAGCTGCAGCCGCTCCCGCGCGAGAAAGGCGAAATGCGTCGGAACTTCGTACTGCAGAGTCTCGAGGTAGTACTGGACGGCCCTTTCCGGATCGCGACCTTCCCAGGAACGGCCTCGCCAGTAGTCCATCTCCGATTCGGCCCAGACGTCGGCCAGACGGAGAGGAATCCGATCCAGCTCGGCGAGCGCCTGCTCGTGCTGGCCCGCCGCGATCAGGTACGTGGCGAACTGAATCCCCACCTCGGCCCGTGCCTCCGATCGAGGCAGAAGCTTCTCGAGCATCCGAAGATCGGAGCGCGCTGCTTCGAGGTCGCCCTGCTTGGCCCGCGTCCGCATCCGCTGGGTGATCGCCGCCGAGGTCGCTCCGAAGTTTCCCCGCACCGCGATGGCCCGCGTCATGTGCCGGATCGCCCGGTCGTCCTCCCCCATGAGTTGCGCCGCTCTCGAGGCGTGGAAGAACAGGCCCGCCCTCAACTCCGCGCTCCGTGCGTCGGCGGCTCCGGCGAGATAGGTTTTCTCCGCCTCTGCGAACTTCTCGTTTCCGAAGTACGACCTCCCGATCGCGAAGAGCAGATCGTCGTTGGTTCCGCCGTTCCTCTCTCTCGCAGCCTCGAACAGCTCCACCGCCCGATCGAAGTGGCGATGGTTGCGGGCCGTCTCCGCGAGCAGCGCGAGATCGGTCCCGCTGGCCGGTCCGGTCACCCCGGGCACGTCGAGAATCAACAGCGCCCGCTCGGAGGGGTCGTCCGAAGTCCCTCCCTTCAGCAACATCCATGCGATCTGTCGCGCCTCCTGCTCCTGCCCCGCCGCGAGCAGACCCGCGGCCGCGCGGGAGTCGAGCTCGCGTCTGAGCGCGGTGGAGGCGGCGGGACGCAACTTCTCGGCGAACCGGACGATCTGCGCGGGATTCTCATCCTCCAGGTACTCGAGATGGCTCTCGATCGCGCGCGACCGCCAGAGCGCGTCCGGCTCGTCGAAGATGTAGGCCCCCCTGAGCCGCGCCGCTTCATCGGCCGCACCTTTTCCCGCGGCGATCTCGATCGCGTGATGGCGGGCCAGCGGCGCGAACGGACTCTCGGGGAGAAGCCAGGGGACGAGCTCTTTTTCCGCCCGCTCGAGCTCGCCCGCCTCGATCAGCACCCGCGCCAGCAGATAGCCGAGAGATCCCGCCTCGAATGCGGCAGGCTGGACGCGGCGCAGCTCCTCGAGCTCCTCGCCGAGCCGCGTCCACGCGGCCGCGCGCTGGAGATCGATGATCCGCTCCGTCCACCGATCCTGCGGAAGCTCGGCGAGCGGGGGAGAGTCGGCGGTCGCGCGGTCGAGCGAACCGGGCTGATTGAAGGGAGACCGCCGTCTGGGTTCGGTTCTCGACAAGGTCCAGAAGACCGCGAGAGCGAGCATGGAGGCGGCGACGGCGATGGCGATGATCCGGATCGTTCGTGGCTTCAAGGATGGTCTTCCAGTCGAGCGGTACTGAATTCGGGGCCTCCGGGGGGGGGGAGGCCTCGCCTCCCCCTCTTCAAGATCCGGTCCCCCCACCGGCCCCGCCCTCTCCTGAGGGGTTAGAATGCCTCGCCCGGGAACCGGGTTCTCACGGCTCGGTTTCCCCACCAACTATCGATTCGAAGGGCTTTCACCCGACCAACATGCGCTGGACTCAATACTTCATTCATACCATTCGTGAAGAGCCCGCTGACGCCGACGTCGTCAGCCAGCGGCTCATGATGCGCGGCGCCATGATCCGCAAAGTCGCCGCGGGCATCTATACGTACCTTCCGCTCGGGCTTCGCTCGATCCGGAAGCTCGAAGCGATCGTGCGCGAGGAGATGGAGCGCGCGGGAGCGGTCGAGCTGCTCATGCCGGCCATCCAGCCCGCAGAGCTGTGGATGGAGTCGGGCCGGTGGCAGCAGTACGGAAAAGAGCTTCTCCGGATCAAGGACCGCCACGAGCGCGACTTCATCTTCGGGCCGACCCACGAGGAGGTCATCACCGACACGGTCCGGAACTCGATTTCCTCGTACCGGCAGCTGCCGATCAACCTCTATCAGATCCAGACGAAGTTCCGGGACGAAGTCCGTCCCCGCTTCGGGCTGATGCGCGGGCGCGAGTTCATCATGAAGGACGCCTACTCGTTCCACAGCACGGCCGAGAGCCTCGATGAGGCGTACGGAAAGATGCGCGATGCGTACAACGCAATCTTCCGCCGTTGCGGGCTCGATCACGTGATGGTCGAGGCCGACACGGGCAACATCGGCGGATCCGCGTCGCACGAGTTCATGGTCCTGGCTCAGTCGGGAGAAGACGCGGTCATCCGCTGCCCATCGTGTGGCTACGGAGCCAACCTGGAGAAGGCAGTCTCCCGCATTTCCACCTCGGGCGACCTGACTGGCGAGCCGGAGACCGCCACCGTCATCGACACGCCCGGCACGGCGTCGATTGCCGATGTGGCGAAGCTCCTCGAAGTCCCGGAAAGCTCCCTCGTGAAAACGCTCGTGTTTCGGACCGAGTCGGGTCCCGTCATGGTGCTCGTGCGCGGGGACCGCGAGGTCAACCCGATCAAGGTGAAGAATCATCTCGGTGTCACCGAGCTCGAAATGCTCGATGAGAAGACGTTCGCGGAGGTGGTCGGCGGGCCCCAGGGTTACTGCGGCCCCGTCGGAGCGAATTCGATCCGGGTCGTGGCCGACGAATCGCTGCGCGACAGGAAAAGCTGGACCGTCGGCGCGAATCAGCGCGATCGCCACATCCGGGGCGCCAGGCCCGGCCGCGACTTCGATCTGTCGGAGTTCGGCGACTTCACCCTCGTCGCGGCCGGCGACGCCTGCGGAAACTGCGACGCTCCTCTCGAGACCTTCCGTGGCATCGAGGTCGGCCACATCTTCAAGCTCGGCATCAAGTACTCCAAGTCGATGGACTGTACTTTCCTCGACGAAAGCGGTGAGCGCCAGCCGATGATCATGGGGTGCTACGGTCTCGGCATCGGCCGCACCGTCGCAGCCGCCATCGAGCAGGGGAACGACGCCGACGGAATCATCTGGCCCGTCGCCATCGCTCCCTTCGAGGCCGTCGTCATCGCCGCCGGCCGGGAGCCGGAAGTTCTCGAGGTTGCGGAGAAAACGGCCGCGAAGCTCGAAGAGGCGGGCGTTGAAGTCCTGTTCGACGTTCGCGACGAGCGGCCCGGCGTCAAATTCAAGGACGCCGACCTGATCGGCTTCCCTCTCCGGATCGTCGTTGGAAATCGGAATCTCCAGAACGGTCAGATCGAGTGGAACTGGCGCCGCGACAAGGAGAAGAAGCTCGGAGCCCCCGACGAGGTCGCGAAGATCGTCATCGACGCCGTGCTCGGCGAGCGCGCCGGAAGGTAGACGTCGCAGAGGATCCTTTTTCGTCTGCCCGGCCGCCCGCGAAGGCGGAGGCTGAAGCCTCCGCCACTGACTGAACCGGTCCCTCCCCCCGCGGCAACCCGCGTCTTTTTCGTCTGCCGTGCTGGATTCCTGTGCCCCGGTCCACTAGACTCGTGCGCATCCATCAACTTGATGCCGGCCGAAGGGGCCGGAACGGAGCGCCAATGAAACGATTTTCGTCTCTGCTCGCCATGGCTTTGGTCGCCCTTCCCCTCGCGGCCCAGAATACCGATCTGGAGGCGCTGGCCGGGCTCACATTCAACTTTCGGAATCCGGGCGCTCGCTCACTCGCCATGGGAGGCGCGTTCCTCGGCCTGGCCGACGACGCCACCGCCGCCGAGGCAAACCCGGCAGGACTGACGAT
>JBHEOL010000267.1:0-3655 GCA_046261635.1 Thermoanaerobaculia bacterium
TCCATCGTCGCCGTTGCCGCGACGAGCCGCTATGACGCCCTCGCCACCTTCGATCGGAAGCTCTCGAGACGCGCGAAAGACCTCGGCGTCACGGCGTATTGGTGAACGGAGTCGTCGCCGAAAAGTCGGTTTTCCGGACCCCAACCTTTTCCTACTCCCCCCGAGCAAGTGGCTTCGTAGCCACCGGCAGGATCCGCACCGCGGAGCGGTGCCAGACGGTAGCCGGCGCGTCGAGCGAAGCGAAGACCGCCGGTCTCGCGGGAGCCCCCTCCCTCCCGCCTCACCCGCGCGAAAGCGCGCGGCGCCCCGGACGGGTGGCGGGACGCGGTTGGGGCCAGGTCCGGAAAAACAACCGCTCTCCACCTATTGTGGATCAGGTCCATGTGGATCTGAGTGAGTCCCGAACTCGAACCGAACGGTTGTTTTTCCGGACCCTACTTTTCTCTGGCAGCAGAGACTTTCGCCACCTTCTCATCACAGACAATAACTTGGAACAAGGAAAGACCTGACCCTCAGCCGGCGCTCTCTCCCCTCCTCGGCGGCTGCCGGCGAAGCGAAGGAGACGATGACGATGACGAGAAGCGCGACACGCGCTCCGGACGAATGGAGGAATCGACGCATGACGGGACCCCCTTCTGTGCTCTGCTGGATGGCGAAAAGCATACTCCAGCAGGAATCTTCCGCCGCACGGAAGGCGCGTGGAGGCCCCGGAGGGGTTCCGGAAACAGGAGTACGATGTAGCGATCACTCCTCGAGACGATTCAATGCCGGATGACATCGGCCACTACCGGATCAAGCAGAAGCTCGGTTCGGGCGGCATGGGAGACGTTTACCTCGCCGAGGATCGGAAGCTGCGCCGGTCGGTGGCGCTGAAGGTTATGCCCACGAGCGTGGCGGATGATCCGCAGCGGAGACTCCGCTTTCTTCACGAGGCGCGTGCTGCTTCGGTGCTCAGCCATCCCAACGTCTCGACGATCTACGAAGTCGGCGAAGCGGACGGCACGATCTTCATTGCGATGGAGCTCATCGAGGGAAAGACCCTCTCGCAGCTTCGCGAAGGAGGAACGTGCGAGGTCGATGAAGTGATCGACATCGCGATCCAGGCCGCCGACGCACTCGACGAGGCGCACTCCCGCGGCATCGTTCATCGCGATATCAAGTCGGCCAACATCATGGTCACCCGGCGTGGCCACGTGAAAGTGCTCGATTTCGGGCTCGCGACACTCGCGGTCGATGTGGACTCGCAGGACGAAGATACGCGGGTCAAGACGAGTCCCGGCCTCATCATGGGAACGCTGTCCTACATGAGCCCCGAGCAGGCGCTGGGACGCGTCATCGACCATCGCAGTGATCTCTTCAGCCTCGGGATCGTTCTCTACGAGCTGATCACCGGAAGACTGCCGTTCAAAGGCGCAACGGCGACGGAAACGATCCAGAGGGTCACGAGCTCGGAGCCGGATCCGATCGCCCGCTTCAACTATGCGGCTCCTCCCGAGCTCGAACGGATCGTCCGAAAGCTTCTCGAGAAAGACCCTGCCCGCAGGTATCAGTCGGCCCGAGAGCTTTTCGTCGACCTCAGGAACCTCAAGCGTGATTCGAGCTCGGGCGAGCTTTCAAAACCGGCGAAGCCGGCGGCCTCGACACGAAGGACAGCCTTCGTGGGAGCTGCGCTCGTCGGCATCCTGGCACTGGCCATCGCTGCAGCGGTGCTGCTGAACCGATCTCGATCCGACTCGACGGGGATGGACGCCATCAACTCGATCGCCGTGATGCCGTTCGTCAACATTTCGAACGATCCCGAGACCGAATACCTCAGCGACGGAATCTCGGAGAGCATCATCAACAACCTCGCGGGCATCGCGTCGCTTCGAGTCATCCCGCGCAGCACGGTGTTCGGCTACAAGGGAAAGGAAACGGCCCTGGCAAAGATCGCTAGCGATCTCGACGTGCGGGCGATCGTTTCCGGGCGCGTGCTGCAACGCGGAGATGTTCTCAATGTGCAGGCAGAACTGATCGACACGAAGACGAACGCCCAGATCTGGGGGGCCCGCTACGAGCGGACACTCACCGACGCACTGGCGCTGCAGAACGAGATCTCGAATGAGATCGCGGCCCGGCTCCGGCCGGCCGGTACAGAGGGCCATGGCCGGGCAGCAGCATCGTCGATGACCGATAACGCCGAGGCATATCAGTTCTATCTCAAAGGACGCTTCCACTGGAACAAGCGCACGGCGGAGTCGCTCGAAAAAGCCCTCGGATTCTTTCAGCAGGCAGTGGCGAACGACCCTGACTTCGCCCTGGCACACGTCGGCGTGGCGGACACCTATCTGCTCATGGAACAGTACTCCGACCGCCCCTCCCCCGAAGTCACCGACAAAGCCGAAGCCGCGATCCGGCATGCCATCGCCTTGAACGAGGGGATCGCCGAAGCGCATGCCACGCTCGGGCTGATCCTCATGAAGCGCCGAGACTGGGAAAAGTCGGAGACCGCGTTCCGCCGTGCCATCGAGCTGAACCCCGACTACCCGACCGCCCGGCACTGGTACAACCTCATGCTGCGGTACAGCGGCAGGCTCGACGAGGCGTACGCGCAAATCCTCGTGGCGCAGCGTCTCGATCCGCTGTCGATGATCATCGGCGTGAACGTCGTCGCCGTCCTGGCGTTGATGGGCCGCGATGACGAAGCGCTCGAGACAGCAGAGCGGTACATGGACATCGACCCGAATTTTCCACCGCTGCTCGGCTTTCTGAGCATGCTCTACTCGCAGCGTGGGCGTCATCCGGAAGCAATCGCAACATCCCTGCGGGCTGTGGAGCTGTCAGGCGGAACTGCCGAACAGACGGCATATCTCGCTACGGCTTATGCAGACGCGGGACAGCGAGAGCCCGCGCAGGAGATCCTCCGAAGGCTCGAAAGCCGCGTGATGCGCGGGGAGAGCGATCCCTATTACCTCGCGCCCGTCTACCTCGCGCTGGGTGACCGTGACAAGGCGTTCGATGCCCTTGGCCGGTCTTTCGAATTGGGGAGCGGAAGGGTCAACGGTATGAACGCAGAAGATCGTTTGGCGAGTCTGCGGAGCGATCCCCGCTTCATCGCCATGGTGGAACGCACGCGCCGTCCCTTCGACACGCGGGGGGTGGAGAGCGCCGAAGGCGCGGATGGCCGATAGCCGGGGGGGAAGGCCGCGAAGCGGTTGAACCCCCGGATAGCGCGCGAGACGAGATTCCCGCGGGCGGGGGAAAGCGCCGAAGGCGCGAGTGGCGGATCGCCGGGGGTGAACGCCGCGAAGCGGTCGAACCCCCGGATAGCGCGCGACAAGAAACTCCACCGCGCCTCGGAGGGGCGCCGGACACTGGACCGAAAAGTTGGTTTCCTGACCCCCGGGGGCCGGCCCCCCCCGGGGGGCCGCCGGGTCACTTCGGGCTTTGGTCCTCCGCCGCCGGGAAGCCTCGGTCTCGCATGAGGGCTCCGACGTCGGCGTCGCGCCCGCGGAAGGCGCGATAGGCCTCTGCCGGATCGACGGCGTTCCGAGGAGCGAACAGATGCTCCACCATCTTCTCGGCCAGCGCTTCATCGTAGAAACCACCCGGTGCCTTGCGGAACGCCTCGGCGGCATCCGAGGTCAGGACGTCTGCCCACATGTACCCGTAGTAG
>JBHEOL010000280.1:0-2938 GCA_046261635.1 Thermoanaerobaculia bacterium
CATCACGATCTCGTTTACATCGTCGTTCGGGGACTCGACGGCACCACCCTGGCCGCCACCAATGAAGCGCTGGCCGAGCGCGCGGGGTACCTCACCATCCGAATGGGGCCCGAGAGGGGATCCGGCGAAGCGGGGATGCCGCGGAGCCCGGGAGGATTCGGTCCAGGCCCTCGGCGGGAATCAGCCAGCTATGCCGGCCGGGCCACCCTGGGAGGGACGAGCACGACCGAGCCGATCTATCAGGTGGCAGCGCCGATCCACCGCGACGGGCGGAGGATCGCGGACGTTTATCTCGGATTCTCGATGCATCGCGTCGAACAGGAGGCGGCCGCGGCTCGGAGGACGGCTGGGCTGCTGGGACTGGGGATTTCCGCCCTCGGCTTCGCGGTCGCCTTCGCCCTCGGGAATTTTCTCGCGAACCCGATCCGCCGGATCGCCCGCACGACCGAGCGCATCGCCGCGGGAGCACGCGGGCAGCGGGCGGCCGTCGAGGGCGACGACGAGATCGGCCAGCTCGCCGTCTCGTTCAACGCGATGGTCCAGAAGTGGGAGGACGCGCGCACTGAGCTCGAAAGCTCGAACCAGCGCCTCGAGGACCGAGTCGAGCGCCGAACGGCACAACTTCAGGACAGCGAAGAGAAGTACAGAACATTGATCGAGCGCAACCTGGCTGGCGTTTACATCGCGCGATTCGACGGCACGCTGAAAAACGCCAATCTGGCCTGCGCGCGCATGTTCGGCTTCGAGAGCGTCGCGGATCTGCTCGAACATGGCCGCATCTCCTACCGCAACGAGATTCACCGCGAGGAGTTTCTGGACCAGATGCGCCGGAGCGGCTCGGTGACCAATTTCGAAGTCCAGCTCCTCAATCATCGCGGAGAGACGGTTTGGGTCCTGGAGAACGCGAGAGCCGTCCCCGAGCGCGATCTGATCGAGGGAATCCTGCTCGACATCACCGATCGAAAGCGGACCGAGATCGAGATCGAGCACCGCGCCTATCACGACTCGCTCACCGGGCTTCCCAACAGGAACCTGCTTCGTGACCGGCTCGGCATCGCCGTGGCTCACGCCAGGCGGCGCGACCGATGCGTCGCCGTTCTGTTTCTCGACGTGGATGACTTGAAAGGGATCAACGACACGTTCGGACATCAGGTCGGCGACAAGGTGCTTCAGGCCGTCGGAGACCGCCTGAGCGAGGCGATTCGGGCCGAAGACACGGTGGCCCGAATCGGCGGCGACGAGTTCGCCATCGTCCTGTCGGATCTTCACGACGAAGAATCGGTCCGAGAGCGGGCCGAAAACATCATCCTTCTTCTCCAGGAGAGCCCCGTCCTGATTCACGACGAAGAGATCCGGGTAACCGCCAGCGTCGGCGCGGCGGTTTACCCCCGCGACGGCGATGACCCGGAGGTGCTGCTCCGGAATGCCGACAGCACCATGTACCGGATCAAGGAAAAGGGCGGGAGGGGATTCAAGATCCACAACCAGCACGACTCGAGCCGGGGGCTGCGACGAAGCTCACTCGAATCCGAGCTGCGCCAGGGCATCTCTCGCGGGGAATTCGTTCTTTACTACCAGCCGCAGTACGACCTCACCAGCCGGCGGCTCGTCGGAGCGGAAGCGCTGGTGCGATGGAACCACCCCGAGGGAATCGTCGTCCCGCCGCAGGGCTTCATCACGCTCGCCGAGCACACGGGACTGATCATTCCCCTGGGGGAGTCCGTCCTCCGGATGGCGATCGATAGGCTGAAATCATGGCAGGCTGCCGGAGCCGCCGATCTCTGCCTCGGGATCAACATTTCCGTCCGGCAGTTTCACCAGCGGGACTTCATCGGCCTCATCAAGGACCTGGTGGGGAGCTCCAGCGTCGATCCGACCAGGATCGAGTTCGAAATCACCGAATCGCTTGCGGTTCAGAAGTCCGGCTGGACCATCCGCCTTCTCGAAACCTTGCGGAACATGGGAATCCGGATCGCCGTCGACGATTTCGGGACCGGCAAATCCTCGCTGATCTACCTGAAGAATTTCCCGATCGATTCGATCAAGATCGACCGCGAGTTCGTTCGCGGTGTAGCGACCGACGTGCACGACCAGTCGATCGTCACCGCAATTCTGATGCTCGCTCGAAAGCTGAAGCTGCGGACGATCGCGGAAGGCATCGAGTACGAAGCGACGTGCGACATTCTGCGCGAGCTCGGATGCGAGGACGCGCAGGGATACCTCTTCTCGCACCCGCTCCCCGTCGAGGAGTTCGAAAGGGTCCTGTTCGCCCACCTCGCGAGCGAGCGGCCGATCGCGGAATCTCCGCCGCGATGACTCACTCGTCCAAACGGAGATCGGCCGAGGGGAGATCAGCGAGGGGTCGTTGCTGCGGTTGTCGACCAGCGATGTATTTGAAGATCGCAGCAAAGAGAGTCGCCTGAAAATCCGTCGGTGGAGCGAAAAAAGGAGGCGGAGAGTCGGATTTCCGGCGAACCCTTCCCGTTCGTTTACCGCGGGGCAGCGGGCGAAGTGGAAGCGCCGCGCACGAACTCGGCGAATGCGCGGTCCGCAGTGTCGATGTGCGTCATCAGCCACTTCCGGATCGCGCGCGCTTCGGCGACGAGTTCCATCCCGTTTCCCTCTTCGATCCGGTCCCGGATCCGCCTCAGCTCCTCGAGCAGCTTTCCGTGCTCGAGCTCGTGGGCCTGGTAACCCGGATAGGAGTGATACCGCATCAGAATCTGCTCGGCGGCGAAGTGAGCGTCGGAGAAATCCTCGAGCTGGGCCAGAAGGTTCAGGGCGCGAAGCCGGTCCCCCGCTTCGAGGGCCTGCTCGATGGAGTGAAGGAGCTGGATCTGGAGGGCGTGTTCCGACTCGGTCTCTTCGAGAGTCACGGCCGGCTCGGGTGCACGGTTGGCGGTCATAGGTGCCGATTCTAGCCAACTTCCGCCCGCGC
>JBHEOL010000289.1:0-7161 GCA_046261635.1 Thermoanaerobaculia bacterium
CGAAGGGCTGGTGGAGGTTGCGGGCGATCTCCGCGTCGCTCGTCGTCAACGATGCCACCGCATCGCCTCCTCCTCGCTCCTTGATCTCGCCTCGCAAGCTCCACCAGCGCGGCCCCTCTGGTTTCTTTCACAGCCTCTGAGCGAGCGCCGCCCTGATCGAACGATTTACGGTCGCCGTGCGCGCGAGTGAAGGATGTCAAAATGGCAGGATCGAGCCCCCCGCCGCCCCCGGCTCAACACGATCCTCGTATCTGGAGATCCTTCGCTCGCGCCCACCAGCACCGTGACGCCACGGCCTCAGTAGCGCTCTCTCAGGATGACTAAGTTGGTGTAAGGTTCCGCCCGGAGCGAAACAGGGTCGTTTCGCGTGCCTTTGCTTTTCCCTAGCCCCTAGCTTTTCGGAGGATGGATGCGTCTTTTTCGAGCCCTTCTGCTTCTCACCATGATCCCGGCGGCGATGCTCGCGGCGGAGCCGGCGAAGACCCTTCCGGCTTCGCAGGGGCGGGCCATCGACGCCCTGCCCGGAGTGCTGCCGCAGCGGGCGCGGATCGAGCCGGTGAACCGGATTCTCCGCGACCGGCTGGAGACGCTGCTCCCGCAACTGATGCGGGAGACCGGCATCGACATGTGGCTGATCATCAACCGGGAGTACGTCGAGGATCCGGTTTACCTCACGCTGGTCCCGGAGCCGGTGTTCGCCGCGAGGCGGACGACCATGCTCGTCATCCACGACGGCGGGCCCGAAAAGGGGCTCGAGCGGCTGACGGTGAGCCGGTATGGACTCGGCGAGTTCTATGAGTCGGCGTGGGAGGGGGGGAGCGACGACGAGCAGTGGGCGCAGCTCGCGAAGGTCGTCGCGGAGCGCGACCCGAAGCGAATCGGGATCAACACGAGCGAGCACTGGGCGTTCGGCGACGGGCTGACCTCCACGCTTCACGAGCGGCTGCGCGCCAGCCTTCCTCTGGAGCTCGCCGGGCGGCTCGTGAGCGCCGAGAACCTCGCCATCCGCTGGCTCGAGACGAGAACCAGGCTCGAGCTCGAGGCTTACCCGACGATCGTGGAGCTGGCCCGGGGCGTGGTGAGCGAAGCCTTCTCGAACAGGGTGATCACTCCCGGCGTGACGACGACCGACGACGTTGCCTGGTACATCCGCCAGCGCTACGACGAGCTCGGACTCCCGATCTGGTTCATGCCTTACGTCAACCTCCAGCGGCAGGGAGAGCCGGACGAGCCGGATGCAGCCTTCTTCGGGAAGAGTGGGGTGATCCAGCGCGGAGACGTGCTCCACACCGACGTCGGGATCACCTACCTCCGGATGAACACCGATACGCAGGAGATGGGTTACGTGCTCCGGCTCGGCGAGACGGAGGTTCCCGCCGGTCTTCGGCGCGCGTTGGAGGCAGCCAATCGCTGGCAGGACATCCTGACGTCGAACTTCGTTGCGGGGCGCTCGGGGAACGAGATTCTCGCGGCGACCAACGCGCAGGCCGCGCGCGAGGGGCTGCGGGTCTCGACGTATTCGCATCCCGTCGGTTACTTCGGCCATGCTCCCGGACCGACGATCGGGATGTGGGACAACCAGGGGCCGACCCCGATCCGCGGGGACTGGAAGCTCCATCCCAATACCGCCTATGCGATCGAAGGGGACGTGAAGGTGGCCGTGCCGGAGTGGAACGGGCAGCTGGTGCAGATCAAGCTGGAGCAGTCGGCCGTGTTCGACGGAAAACAGGTGTGGTATTTGGCCGGTCGGCAGACCGCGTGGCACGTCATCCGATAGCGATGGAGTGGCTGCGGCTTTCCAGCCGCAGCAGAACAAACCGGAGCTGGAAAGCTCCGGCCACCGGAGGGACATGGCGACCACGAAGAGGCGGACCGCGAAGAAGGCGCCGGCGAAGAGGCGGCGTCCCGAATGGGCGCGTTGGGAAGACGACGATCTTCTCGAGCTCCGTTTCCGCGACCTCGGGATCGGGATCGAAGGGAGCTGGCTCGAGAAGGTGATCGGCGACCTCGAGGGTGATTTCGAGAGGCGCGGGATCGCCTTCCGACCGCACTTCTGGCTCTCGCGCGAGTGGTTCTCGCCCGAGGGGATTCCGGGCGTGGCGATTCCCTTCTACCTCGCGCATCCGCGGCTCCAGCGGCTCGAGCGCGCGCAGATGTTCGAGGTCGAGGGGGGCTCGCGCGAGGAGTGCCTCAAGCTGCTCCGGCACGAGGCCGGTCATGCGATCCAGCACGCGTACCAGCTGCAGCGGCTGCGGAGCTGGCAGCGGGTGTTCGGCCCTTCCTCACGGCGGTATCCGAAGTTCTACCGGCCGAATCCCGCGTCGCGGCGGTTCGTGCAGCACCTGCGGCTCTACTACGCGCAGAGCCATCCGGTCGAGGATTTCGCCGAGACGTTCGCCGTCTGGCTGCAGTCGCGCTCGAGCTGGAGGAGGAGATACGCCGGCTGGGCGGCGCTCGAGAAGCTGGAGTTCGTCGATGAGCTCATGAGCACCATCGGGAAGAAAAGGCCGCCCGTGCGCACTCGGCGGAAGGTCGAGTCCCTGAGCGCCCTGAGCATGACGCTGCGCGAGCATTACGCCCAGAAAAAGGAGCTCTACCTCCGGAGCTATCCCGACATCTACGACCGCGATCTGAGGGAGCTCTTCTCCGACGATCCTCGGAACACCCGGTATGAGCTGGCGTCGACGTTTCTCCGACGCAACCGGACGGGGATCCGGCACCTGATCTCGCGGTGGACGGGGGAGTACGAGTTCACGCTCGAGCAGGTGCTCGACGACATGATCGGCCGCTGCCGGGAGCTGCGCCTGCGGGCGGTCGGAGGGGAACGAAAGCTTCTGATCGAGTTCGCCGTTCTACTGACGGTCAAGACGATGAGCTTTCATTACACGCGGCGTACGTGGTTCGCGCTATGAAGAAACTTCGAATCGGCGTTCTGATGCATCCCGCTCTGATTCCTCCGGACAGCCGGGAGGGCGTTCCCGAGAAAGAGGCCGACGCCTGGAAAACCGAGTACGACGTGGTGCACACGCTGCGCGAGCTCGGTCACGAGGTCCTCCCCGTCGGCCTCTACGACGAGCTCACTCCGGTCCGCGAGCTGATCGACAGCTGGAAGCCCGACGTCTTCTTCAACCTTCTCGAGGAGTTTCTCGGCAGCTCGCAGTACGACTTCCATGTGGTGAGCTATCTCGAGGTGAAGCAGGTGCCGTTCACCGGCTGCCGGCCGCGCGGGCTCGTGATCGCGCGCGACAAGGCGCTGACCAAGAAGATCCTGCACTATCACCGCATCCGCGTTCCGCATTTCGCGGTCTTCCCGCGCGGACGAAAAGCGCGCCGGCCGCGCGGGCTCGAGTTTCCGCTCATCGTCAAGAGCCTCAACGAGGAAGCGTCCGCGGGGATCTCGCAGGCATCGATTGTCGACACCGACGAGAAGCTGATCGAGCGGGTGGCCTTCATGCACGAGAGCGTCCGCACGGACGCGCTCGTGGAGGAGTTCATCGACGGGCGGGAGCTCTACGTCTGCGTGATGGGAAACAAGTCGCTCAAGGTCCTGCCGATCTGGGAGCTGGTGTTCGAGAACCTTCCGCTCCGGAGCGCCGCGATCGCCACGGCGCGGGTCAAGCACAGCTCCGAGTACCAGCGGAAGCGAGGGATCTTCCAGCAGCCGGCCGAGGACATTCCCGAGAAGCTGGTGCAGCAGATCGCGCACACGAGCCGGCGGATCTACCGGCTGCTCAACCTCGACGGCTACGCCCGCCTCGACTTCCGCCTCATGCCGAACGGCGACTTCTACTTCCTCGAGGCGAACCCGAATCCGGAGATCTCGGCCACCGAGGAATTCGCCTCGGCAGCCGAGGAGGCGGGCATCGCATATCCACAACTCCTCGAGAAGATCGTGAGGCTCGGCCTGCAGAGGGAGTGACGGGGGGCCGGGCCGAACGGGCCTGCGAGGTCCCACGGCACCGGCCGACCTCGGCGCGGAATGTGAATCGTCAGGGCTGTCGGAAGATGAAACAGGCAAGAGTGAAGGCAGCGATCAGGCAGAGCGGACAGTCCGCCACTCCGATGCGCGCGCCACTTTCCGCAGCCTATCCCCCGCGCGTTAGACTGCCGGCCCCACAGCCATCCCGCCTCCCTCTCTCGAAGATCCCGCGGTAAACTGCAGAGGAGATTTCTAGGCTGCTGCAGCCTGATACAGCTTAGAGACTAGTTGGGCGGACGATGGAACATCATCTCCCTCCGAAGCGGTTATAATCAGCGTATGCGCATCGCATCTGGGACCGTCGTCTCCGGGCAAATCGTTGTCGAGGGGGAATCGCTTCCCGACGGATCAGTCGTGACGGTCCTCGCCCGTGACGCAGACGAGACGTTCGAGCTCGATGCTGCGGCTGAAGAGGAGCTGCTCGCCAGTCTCGCCGCCGCCGATCGCGGCGAACTGACCCCAGCCGAAACTGTCCTCGCACGTTTGCGGTCGACGCGTTGAGTCCCGGCCTTCCGGTCAAGTTCACCCCGCAGGCAGAGCGTCAAGTGGATGAGGCGGCGCGGTGGTGGCGCGAGAACAGGAGCAGAGCGCCCGATGCACTTGCAGAGGATCTTGCGTCTGCTCTCGAACTCATCGCAACGCAGCCGGGCGTCGGGGCAATAGCTCGGAGCAGTCGCCTATCCACCGTCCGCCGCGTTTACCTCCATCGGATCGGGTACTACTTGTACTACCGCGTCACCAGCGGAGAATCTGCAATCGTGCAGATCGTAGCGTTCTGACTCGAGTCGCGGTGCTGGTCCGCGGCTGTAGCTCGCCGCCCAACTCGGCCGCTGCACCGGGCGCCAACCGCGCCGTCGGCATCACGAGTGCGATTGCCTTCGGCACTCGCGCTCGTCGCAACCTTTGTGGTCTGTGGCGCCATCCACGAATTGGTCACTATGGCTGTGGATCCCCAGCATTCCTTTTTACGCCTTGGTTCTTCTTCTCGCTATCGGCCATTTCACGGCATAGGCGTATGAGAGTCACACTGCAAGCCGTCCCTCTGGAGGAAGAGTGGCAATCAGCACCATCAGGCTCCTGGTGATCTTGGCCTGGTCGCGCCCGTGCGCAGAAATCCGCCTTCGAAGGTTGTGGAAATCCGCCGTGTGGTGATATGAAACCCTGACTCAGGAAAGGAGGAGCCATGCAAGCTCAACCGCAGCCGTTGCCCCCTGTGCAGGAGTTGCCCCCTGCAGCGGCGAACTGGTGGGATGCGTTCGTCGTCTCATTCGTGGAAGTCGGAACTCTACTACTCCGCGGGGTCCTCAAGTTTTTGGGATTCCTGCTCATCATCCTCATCGGGTGGATCATCTCCGCCTGGCTGGGCAAAGCGGTTGCCGCGATCCTTCGCAAGCTGAAATTCAATGAACTGGCCCAACGCACCGGACTCGCCAACCTCCTCAGCAAGATGGGCGCGCAGAAAGATCCGTCCGGCGTGATCGGCGAAGTCGTGAAGTGGCTGATCCGCGTCGTGGTGCTGGTGATCGCTTTCGCCGCCCTCGGACTGCCCGCGTTGTCAGCGGCGTTGAATCAGTTCATTCTCTGGATTCCGAATCTGGTGATCGCCTTGGCGGTGTTGCTGATCGGCGGGCTGGCCGCGAACGCGCTGGGCGACATCGTGCGTGGAATCACCGCGGACGCGGGATTCCGCAACCCGAACACGCTGGCCAACGTCGCTCGCGTGGCGGTGTGGGTCTTCGCCATCGTGATCGCGGTCAACCAGGTCGGGATCGGTGATGAGCTGGTCAATACGCTGCTCATCGCGCTGGTGGCCGCGGTCGGCCTCGCCGTCGGATTGGCTTTCGGCCTCGGAGGCCGCGACCTGGCCGCCCAAACGCTCGCTCGCTGGCACTCGGAGGCTCAGGAAACCCGCGACCGAGTGGACTCACCGCGTCCGGGGACGACCACTCCCAGAACGCCGGTGTAGGCACGAACCCAGGAGTGGGGAGGCACACGCCTCCCCACTCAACCGCGTGGCAGGTTCCCAGCCATCGCCGGACCGGGAAAGTCCATTGAGATACAAGTCGAAGCAAGCGCTGCTGGACGACGTCCGAACGGAGCACGATTTGCTGTGCGCGCGACTTGCGGCGATCCCGATGGTGCGCTGGCGCGAATCGGGCGTGTGGGGCGATGGCTGGACGTTGTCTGACCTGGTCGCCCACCTCGCGGAGTTCAGGGTGAAGCAGAATCGGGCGACCGCCGCCAACCGCGAAGAGCCAGCTTGAGCCCCGAGGGGGAGAGCTGACCATGACGAGAACCAGGATTGTCGGCGGGGTGGGGGCCATCGTTCTCCTCCTCCTCGCGCTCGCCGCCGGGTACCGGGTCCTCCGGAAGGACGCCGGCCCCGCCGCCCCGACCGCGGTCACCTCCTCGAACGCCGCGGTGGCCGAGGCGCATCCCGGATTCATCTACGGCCGCATCACCACCATCGACGGCGCCACCTTCGAGGGGCGGTTGCGGTGGGGGGGAACGGAAGAGGCGTTCTGGGGCGACTACTTCAACGGCGCGAAGGAGGAGAATCTCTGGGCGGCCCGCGTTCCGGCCGAGCGGCTCCCGACCGAGCGCCGGCCGGTCGAGATCTTCGGCGTCGAGTTCGGCGGCCGGGAGCGCCCGCTCGACCTCGGGCGCCTATTCATGGCGCGCTTCGGCGACATCGCGCGCATCGATGCGCGCGGCCGCGACGTGGTGAGGGTCGTGCTGAAAAGCGGGATGGCATTCGACCTCGACCGCTTCGAGGCCGGCGACTTCGATGATGGCGTGCGGGTGTGGGACGCCGGGGGACGCGTGGTCGACCTCGACACCCTCCGGATCCGCACGATCGAGTTTCTTCCGACCCCCGCTCTGGCCGCCGCACCCTCGCGGCTCCACGGCACGGTGCGCACCCGCACGGGCGAGTTCACCGGCTTCGTTCAGTGGGACCGGGAGAAAGGGATCGCTTCCGACGAGCTCGGAGGCGAGACCGCCGAAGGAAAGCTCGGCGTCCGTTTCGACACGATCCGCTCCATCGCCCGCCGCTCCTCCGACAGCTCCGGAGTCACGCTCAACGACGGGCGAACGATCGAGCTTTCAGGCACCCGCGACGCCGGTCGCGGAAACCGCGGCATCTACGTCGACGACGTGCGCTATGGCCGGGTGCTGATCTC
>JBHEOL010000321.1:0-4912 GCA_046261635.1 Thermoanaerobaculia bacterium
TGGCCCGCGAGCTGCGCGAGCTCGGCTTCGAGCTGATCGCCACCCGCGGAACCAGAGATTTTCTCGAGCAGCACGGTGTCCCGGCGCAGCTCGTTCTCAAGGTCCACGAAGGGAGACCGAACATCGTCGACAAGATGATCAACCGTGAGATCCAGCTGATCATCAACACCCCGCTCGGCCGCTCGGCCTATTACGACGACACCTACATCCGGAAGAACGCCCTGGCCCGGAGCATCCCTTGCCTGACCACGCTCTCGGCTGCCGCGGCTTCGGTCGAGGGAATCCGCGCGCTGCAGTCGGGCGCGGACAGCGTTTCCTCGCTCCAGGAACAGCACGGGCTGAAGTGAAGGTCGACTCCCACTACAATGGGGGCGCGGCCCTCGCATGTCACTCGCAACGACCTCGCACGATCTGAAGTCGCTCATCCGCTCGTGGCACCCGATCGTGGTGATCGAGACGGTCGAGGAAGAGCGCGTCCGCAACCTCCTCACGCTCGTCGCCGCCGACCTGCGGATCCCCCTCTACGAGTGGTCCATCACCGGCGGCCTCCGTCGGCATCGGAGCGCTGCGGTCTTCGAGGGAACCGAATCCGTGACCGGACTCCTGCGCGAGCTGCGCGCGATTCCCAACGAGGGAATCTTCTTTCTCAAGGACTTCGCCCAGCACCTGAGCGGCGGAGCGGTGACGCGGACCTTCCGCGAGATCGCGCAGACCTTCGCGAAATCGAGCTCGGCCCTCATCCTGACCGGCGATCCGGTGGAGCTCCCGCCGGAGGTCGAGCACAAGGCGGTCTGGCTCGAGCTCCGCCTCCCCGATCGGGAGGAACTGCGGGAGATCGTCCAGACGACCCTCGTCTCCCTGCGAGGCCGCGCGAAGTTCGAGCTCGCTCTCGAAAAGGGCGACGGTGAATCGCTGCTTCGCGCGCTCTCCGGCCTCACAGCCGATCAGGCCCGGCACGTTCTCGGCTGGGGGATCTTCCAGGACGGACGCCTCGACGGTTCCGATGTCAGACGCATCCTCGACCGGAAGCGCGAGATCCTCGAAGACGGCGGCCTGCTCGACTACTACCCGCTCGACGACAATCGCTTCGAGGTCGGCGGGTTCGCCCGGCTCAAGCAGTGGCTCGCCCGATCACAGGCGGGCTTCTCGCCACAGGCGCGCGAATACAACCTCTCTCCCCCCCGCGGCATCCTGATCGTCGGCGTCCAGGGATGCGGAAAGTCGCTCGCCGCCAAGTTCGTCGCGCGCGAGTGGAAGCTTCCCCTTCTCAAGCTCGACGGCGGAAAACTCTACGACAAGTACGTCGGCGAGACTGAGCGGAATCTCCGCCGCGCAATCGACGTCGCCGAGTCGATGGCGCCGGCCGTCCTCTGGATCGACGAGATCGAAAAGGTCTTCGGCCACGGCGCTCACTCCGAGTACGACGCCGGGCTCTCGCGCCGCATCTTCGGATCGTTCCTGACATGGCTTCAGGAAAAAAAGGAAAACGTCTTCGTCGTCGGCGCGGCGAACGACCTCCTCTCGGTTCCGCCCGAGTTGTTGCGGAAGGGCCGCTTCGACGAGATCTTCTTCGTCGATCTTCCCGTCACGGAGGAGCGGGAGGCGATCTTCGGAATCCACCTCCGCCTCCGGAACCAGAAGCCGGAAGCGTTCGATCTCGCGCGTCTTTCAGGAGCTTCCGATGGATTCAGCGGAGCCGAGATCGAGCAGGCCGTGATCGGGTCTCTCTACCGCGCGATCCACGACGGCAAACCACCCTCGACGGAATTGCTCCTCGAAGAAATCGCCGCGACCGTCCCCCTCTCGGTCTCCCGCGCCGAGGACGTCGAGCGCATCCGCCAGACAGCCGCGGGAAGATTCGTCAACGTGCGCTGAAGGTGGCCGGGGCTTTCCAGCCCCGGCATTCTCGCGGCGGCTGGAAAGCCGCCGCCACATCAGGATGACGGCGCTTACCGTCCGCCGTTCGCCTCCGGCTTTGCAGCCGAGATCACCAGGCGCGGGAGCGCCGAGGCGACTTCGGTCTTGAACGAATTGAGGCATCGGATCGTGTACTCGAACCGCTGCTCCCCGTTCTTCAGGTGCGCCGGGCCCGACAACTCCCGATGACGCGGCGAGTGCGGCTTCTTCGCCTTGAAGCTCGCCTTCCCGAACGGGCTCGGCTTCGGAAACTCGATCACCACCTCGTCCACCATCAGGTCGGCCCCGCCGGAGTACCAGAAATCCCACTCGACACCGTCACCCGCCCGGATCTCGAGCTCCTCGGGGGAGAGTTGTACCAGGGTTCGCCCGGCCGAGTACTCGATGTCGATCCGGATCGGGTGCGTCCGGATCGCCTCCTCCACATTCGACATATCGGACCGCCGCACTTCCCGATCGGCCATCGCCGGGGGCGCCGCGACCTTCGAGGGCGCCTCGGCCCGAGGCGGGGCCGGGATGAACGAGGCCGGACGCCGATTCGAGTCGGGCTGAGGAAACCACGCCGCCGTGATCTCTCCCGGCGAGTCGAATTTCATCCGGGAACGCTTCGGGCGCGCCTGGGCCGTAGCCGTCTTGCGAGGAGGGGCCGCCTTCGGAGCGGCCACGACCGTGGGGGCGGCTTTCGGAGCAACTTTCGGGGGTGCCGTCTTTTTCGAGATCGCTTTGCCGGCCGGAACCTGCCTGGCGGCCGCCTTCGCCGGAACGGCCTTCTTCGCCACTTTGGCCGGTGCAGCCTTCTTCTTCGCAAGCTTCTTGGGAGCCGCCTTGGGGACAGCCTTCTTCGCAAGCTTCTTCGGAGCCGCTTTGCGGGTCGCCTTCTTCGCGGCTTTACGGACGGGGGCTTTCTTCTTCGCCAGCGCCTTCCTGGCCGGGGAGGGTCTGGCCGCCTTCACCCCTCGTTTCGGAGCCTTCCCCTTCGCCGGTCGGGTCCTGGCGGCGGGGCGCTTTCCAGATGCGCTCTTCTTCGAGGGGCGGGAGGCTTTCGCCTTCAGGGCAGTGGCCTTTTTCGCTCCCTTTTTCGCCGCAGAAGAGGACTTCCCACTCTTCCCTGTCCGTTTTTTGGACGGTTTGGTCGCTCTTGGAGCCGCTGAACGCTTCTTTGGGTTCTTTTTGGAAGCTGCCGTCGCTTTGCGACCCGCCTTCTTCCCCTTCGCCGCCGGCATAAAGGCACTCCGATCCCGTGATGAAAACGCGATGGTAACGAGGTGCGCAATATACCAACCACTCCGGGTGAATTCCAGAGATTTCGCGGGGTTGAGGTGGCAAAATGGGGAAGAGACGCTCGGCAGGAGTCGAGTCGCGCTCCCTCGTGAAGCCCGCTGGAAGGCCCGGTTTCAGCCCTCTAATCGTCCGATTCGTTCGCGCTACCGTCCGATTTCGTCGACCAGGACCGTGAGGAGGCGTTCCGCGATTCTATGGATGGCGGACTCGTCCTCTCCCTCGACCATGACTCGCACGAGATTTTCGGTCCCGGAGTAGCGGACGAGAATTCGTCCCGCGGATCCGAGCTCGGCCTCGGCTTCCCGGGCGGCCTCCTGATACCCCTCCAATTGCTCGAGAGGTGGACGCGAGGCCACTTTTCCGTTGAGCAGAACCTGCGGCATCTTCGGGAAGGTTTCCATCTCCGAGAATTTCCGGTGGGATCCCGCGATGAGGCGGGCGATCTCGACCGCGGTATGGATGCCGTCCCCCGTGGTGTGGATGCGAAGGTCGATGACGTGGCCCGACTGCTCGCCGCCGAGAACGGCGTGCTCGCGCATCATGGTCTCGAGCACGTACTTGTCGCCGACCTGGGCACGGAGAAGCCGTACATTTTCGCCGGCGAGCTTCTTCTCGAAGCCGAAGTTGGACATGACGGTCGCGACGACGGTATCGCCGCGAAGGGCAGATTCGTCGCGCAGCTTGCGGCTCCAGAGGTAGAGAATCTCGTCACCATCGCGAATGCGGCCGGCATCGTCGGCGAAGATGGCCCGATCGGCATCGCCGTCGAACGCGACTCCGAGGTGCGCTTTCTCGGCCACGACCCGCCCAGCCATCTTTTCGGGGTGGAGAGCACCTGAGTCGAGGTTGATGTTGCGGCCGTCGGGGCGGGCGTTCATGAGAACGACCTCGGCCCCGAGGCGCTGGAAGACATCCGGACCGATGCGCCAAGCCGCGCCATTGCCGGTATCGAGAACGATCTTGAGCGTCCGAAGGCCGTCGCGCGGTCCATGCCCTTCGAGAAAATGCTCGTAGCGGTCGATGAGCTCCGGGGACTCGTTGAGCTCGACCTCCTCGGGCTGCGCCCCCTCGACGCGGGCGTTTTCCATCTCGCCTTCGATTTCGAGCTCGAGCGCATCCGCGAGCTTCATCCCGTCGTTGCCGAAGATCTTCACGCCGTTGTCCTCCCAGGGATTGTGGGAGGCGGAGATGGAGATGGAGGCGACGGCCTCGGTCGTCCTGCAGAGGAAAGCGATTCCGGGAGTGGGAATGACGCCAATCAACCGAGGACGTCCGCCGCCCGCCGCGATGCCGGACGCGAGCGCGCGGGCGATCCGGGGACCGGACTCGCGGGTGTCCATGCCGAGAAGAATCAGCGGCTGCGGCTCACGCGTCGTGCGGAGGCGGCGGGCGAGCACTTCGCCCAGCGCGATCATGGTTGCGTCGTCGAGAGGGAAAGCGTCGGCCCGGGCGCGGATGCCGTCGGTTCCGAAGAGTTTTCTCATAGTGGTCCTCGTTGCCAGGGTTGTGCCGCCGCCGGGAGCCCGCTCAGTCGTCGAGAGGCTCCACCGGCTCCGGCTCGATGGGGTTGATGGGGTTGATGGTGATGAGCACCTCAACGAGGGCGGGCTCCACGATCTGGACCAGCGGATAATCCGAGATCACCGCCACTTCCTCCCGGAAGCTGGCGCTCCGGCCGGTCAGGATGATCCGCTCCGTGGGGACCTCGGTGATC
>JBHEOL010000326.1:0-3528 GCA_046261635.1 Thermoanaerobaculia bacterium
GCCTTAAGTTAACGCCATTGGGCTGAGGTGCTCGGCACCACGGCGTGGGGCGCGGGAACGCTGAGACGCCGCAGCCGCGAGTTGGCCGCCGCGGACCGAACATACGCCTCACTCCGGGAACGAATCCGCTCTCTTCTGAAGAGATAGCCGGCGTCGTTTGCGTTCTACCACTCGGGGAGTTTGGTTGGTTTTCCGGACCTTGGGCTTGCCCCAACCTTCCTGGCCCCAACCTTCCCCAACCTTCCCTCCCCAACCTTCCCTCTCGGGCCCTAAGAAGGAAACGAGAAAGCCTGACTCCCAGCTCACCGCGAAGATGCAGTGGAAGTCACGAGCCGACGCCGGACAGGAACTCGAGTATTCCGGCGAAGTACGTCTCCTGATCGTCATAGAGAGCCATGTGGCTTCCTTCGGGGCAGTGCAGGTAGCGACCCCGCGGGAGCTGATCCGCCATCCACCTCATGTGAGCAGGGTCCATCGTGTCGTGCCCGGCGCCGATGACCAGAGTCGGCATGGTGATCGCCGAAAGGTCGCGCGTGCGATCCCACCGCTCGAGCTTCCCGCTCGCGCCCAGCTCGCTCGGCCCCTGCATCGGGACGTACACCGCCGGATTCAGATGCTTGAACGCGCGGTTGACGGGGTCGGGCCACTGATCGGCGGGTCTCCGTAGAACATGCTGCTCGTAATGATGCGGGACGAGGAGCTCCATGTACCGAGGGTTCTCTATATCTCCGGCCGCTTCCATCGCTTGAATCTCCGCGAGCGCGCTCTGATCCATCGCCGGCATCAGCACTCTCCGCGCGTAGTCGTTGTACGCCGGGATCGACGCCATCATGTTCGAGATGACGAGCCCCTTCAGGTGCTCCCCGTGCGCGAGCGCGTACTCCATCGCGAGAATGCCTCCCCATGAGTGGCCGAGTAGGAAGAAGTTCTCGCTTCCGAGCCCGAGAGCGCGCCGTACCTGCTCGACCTCGTCGACCGCGCGGGGAATCTCCCACAGCTCCGGCTCGTCCGGCTGATCGCTGAAGTAGGAGCCGAGCTGGTCGTAGTAGTAGTACTCGATCCCGGCACCCGGGAAGAAGCTGTCGAACGCTTCGAAGTACTCGTGCGTCGCGCCGGGGCCGCCGTGAAGAAGCAGCATCTTCGCGACGGGGTTGTTGCCGACGCGCTTGGTCCAGACGCGGAAGATCCCTTTGGGGGTCTGGACGGGAATCATTCGGACGCCGCCGGTCCAGACGTCGTCGCGTCCGGTGTGATCGAAATACGCCGAAGCACCGCTTCTCGCCACAGTCGTCACCTCGCCTGGGATCGCCGCATCATATGAGATCTGAATCTCACCTTCGAAATACGGAGCCAGAAAATAGAAATACGGAAAAATACGAAATACGGGTCACATCTTCGATTTTCGGCCCGTCGATAAGTAGCTCGCTCAGAACGAGTTCCCAAAGGGCGGATCTCCTCGCGCCGCCGACTTCCGTTGAGCGTGTCCAGTTATTTGCCGCTTGCCTCGCGACGCGACCGCTTCAGGATCGAACATCGAAGATGTGACCCTCTCTCTCCCCCCGGAGGAGAGAACCCGACGCGACGCGCGGTTCCGCGCGGACGCGAACCGGCTCCGACGGCGGCTCGCGTCCAATCATTCGGAAAAAAGGCCTGACTTCCCTGCTCTCTGCGCGGCTGAGCGTCAAAACGCTGGGCGTCGGAACTTCGCGCCGCGCAGAAGCGTTATCATCTGCCGTATGACTAGCTGGTCCGCAGTATTCGTCGAAGTCCCCGAAGGTTACGCCGCTTTCGTCGAAGAGCTGCCTGGGGCGAACGCGCAGGGCACGACGCTTGATGAGGCTCGGGAAAACCTCCAGGAGGCCATTGAACTCGTACTTGACGCGAATCGCACGTTAGCCGAGGAAGCTCTTGCCGGAAAGAGCGTTATCAGGGAACAGCTTCCGATCGCCGGATGAAGCGTCGTGATCTCGTTCGACACCTTGAATCGCATGGTTGCGAGCTGCTGCGAGAAGGCTCCCGCCATTCGGTCTTCGTGAATCGCCGCAAAGGCAAGGCGTCCAGTGTGCCTCGCCACTCCGAGGTGAACGATTTCACCGCACGAAAGGTCTGTCGCGATCTCGAAATACCAGAACCGTAGATCGAGCGTACGCCTCACTCCGTGAGCGAATCGGCTCTCTTTGAAGAAAGAGCCGCGCGATGCGGCGCTTTCCCACCTCTACTATTTGAGGAGTTTCGTTGGTCTTCCGGCCCTGGCCCCAACCGTTCCAGGATCCCTGACCCCAACAAGATCGCTTGCCCCGGAAACGGTTGGGGCCAGGGCCGGAAAACCAACCATTCTCTCCACCAGGTAGAACCACCCGTCGCCCGCCCTCGAACGCCATCCGCCGCACGCACGAGCCCGAGGTATCCTTACCGCCCCCACCCCGCCCGGCGCTGCCTTCACCGGTCGGGACAGTGGAGCATCCGCATCAACGACCAATGGCGCGTCTGCTTCGCCTGGCGCGAAGGAAACGCATACAACGTGGAAATCGTCGACTACCACTGAGGTGATCCATGGCAAGGCTGACTCCCGTACATCCCGGCGAAGTCCTCCTCGAGGAGTTCCTCGGACCGCTCGGGATCTCGCAGTACCGGCTCGCGAAGGAGACCGGCGTCCCTCCGCGGCGGATCAACGAGATCGTTCTGCGACAGCGCGCCGTCAGCGCCGATACGGCCCTGCGCCTGGCGCGGTTCTTCGGGACGTCCGAGCTCTTCTGGCTCAACCTGCAGGCGCGCTACGATCTCGACGTTCAGAGAACGAAGCTCGGCTCGCGGCTGAACGCCGTCCGTCTCTTCTCCGTCCAGCGCACCGCCTCTGCCGGGAATGCGCCGGCGGCCCGCGCAGCCCGCGACAAGGGCTCGCAGGCCCGCGCCAGGAAAGCAAAGTAGCCCCCATGAGCGACGTCGCCAACCGCATCGTCCAGAAGCTCTGGTCCTACTGCAACCGTTCTAGGGAATCGCCCGGAACTCCCAGGTCCAGGTGCCGACGACATTGTTCTTATTTTGCGGTCGCTCACCTTTGATGACGGTGCCGCTCGTCTCGACGGGGAAGAGCATTGATGCCGTATCGCGATGAGAGCTCGCCCATCCGGGGAAAGTCGGCAGGTTGAATTCGAACTCGCCGTTCGTCGCGCCTGTGCAATAGGTACCGCCATCGAGTGCCGGCCGGGACAGTAGGATCTTCGCCTGGCGGTATGCCGCACTCTCGGGCGGAGCGAATCCCAGGGGTCGAAACGTGACGGGGCTCAGGGTGTGCGAGCCCTTCCGGATGCACTCGATCGCGTTGGTGATCGATCCGTACGACGTATATGTCAGCTTCGCCGTCGTGTCGTACTGGAAACCAGCCGAATTGGGCAGGTACCCCTTTTCGATCAGAGTCGCTTTAACCTCCCACTTGGCCGAGAGCCGGCGAACGCTATCCCACCGGCCGTCGAAGGTAGCCGTCCCCTCCCAGCCGCTGCAGGCGACGTTCGATACGACGAACACCGG
>JBHEOL010000334.1:0-4939 GCA_046261635.1 Thermoanaerobaculia bacterium
CTCCGCAGCCCACGCCTTCTCCAGCCGCGAAACCAGCCCCTCCCGCCGCGCAGCCGACGCCGACGCCCGCGCCAACTCCCGCCCCCGCCCCGGCGCCCGCACCTGCGCCTGAACCGGAGACGAAAGCTCCGGCACCGTCGACGGGTAAGACACCTCCCAAGACTCACAACGTGGATCATGAAGGGGTGATGCACGCTGCCGGGTCGGACAATCCGACGCAGAAGTGCGCGGGATGCCATGGAAAAGATCTGAAGGGTGGGAAAGTGGCGCCTTCGTCCTGCTACAGCTGTCACGATCAGAAGTGGTAGGTAGAAAAGGGGCTAGGGGCTAGCCCCCAGCCCCTAGCCCCTTGTCTTCACGACATCGTGGTCCAGGTTTCGTGGACGACGAGCTTCGTGGTGTCTTCCGGCCATAGAGGGGAGATCATGTAGAAATAGCCATCTCCCATTCTCCGTGCCTTGCGGGTCAGATCGCTGACGCTGCGGCAGAGACCCGCGCTGCGACGGACCGTGCTGCGGGGGACTGTCTTGCCGGTGCGCTCGGCCACACCCTCGAATACCTGGATTTCGTCGAACATCTGCTCTTCCGTCAAATCGATTCTCTCCAATCCGGTTTCGCTTCGGGGGCTGACGCCGGCGCTGTGCGTCCGCGTTCCTCTGTCGAAACAAGGGGATGGGCCGATCCATTGCCCCGAGGGAACCTACGGGGAGGGGACCGCCCTGGAGGCGATGAAATGCAAGCAGGAGCCCGTTTCCTCCCATGTCGATTCGGCGATCTCCTCGGGGGGGGAGATTTTCGTCGTCGAGCTCCGCGGACGTGGGCTCGGCGTACTGCCGCCGAAGCTGGTCCACGACCGAGCGCCTCGCGTTCGAAAAAAGCCAGGGCGCGAGCCGCGCCGGCTCCTCTTCATGGGTAGAGTCGCGGACGGGAGGAGAAGGTTCGCGAACGAGGTCTTTCCCGCATCGTTGCCAGGCCGGACACGTAAGTTTTCCGGACGATGACGAGCCGAGGCAAAGCGTGGCGCACCATGGTGGGATCGATTGAGAATCAGGAGCTGTCCATGAACTTCAAGAGGCTCTTCCTCCTGTTTGCCGTCTGCGCTCTCGCGTCCGGATGCGCATCTGTTCCGCCGCCTTCCTCGGCTCTGCCCGAGCTGGCCCCTGGCGTCTGGCTTCTGCGTGGAGCTTTTGTCGAAGGAGCGCAGCCGGACGGGAACACCCTCATCCTGCAGGGGAGCGACGGACTTCTCGTGATCGACACGGGCCGCCACCGCGCGCATACCGAGGCGATTCTCGCTTTCGCGCGCCAGCGACGGCTACCGATTCGCGCGGTCATCAATACGCACTGGCACCTCGACCATGTCGGGGGCAATGTGCTGTTGCGCGATTCGGTCCCGGGACTGCAAATCCACGGGAGCAGCGCGATCGATGGGGCGCTCGAAGGCTTCCTGGCGAACTACCACAGGCAGCTGAAAGAGATCATCCCCGGATCGGATCCGGAGGCGCGGAGGCGATACGAGGCTGAGCTCGCGCTCATCGATGCCGGCCGGAAGCTGGCGCCCGACGAAACGATCACCAGCTCAGGCGTCCGCAGCATTGCGGGGCGCAAACTCGAGCTCCGCCTCGGGCTTCCTGCCGTCACGGCGGGAGACGTTCGAATTCTCGACATCCGGAGCGGGATCCTCGCCGCAGGAGATCTCGTGACTCTTCCCGTACCGTTTCTCGATACCGCATGTCCTTCCGGATGGCGAAGCGCGCTCGATGACATCGCGGGACAGGAGTTCCACCTGCTGGTTCCGGGTCATGGGGAGCCGATGAGTCGTGCCGAGTTCGCGATCTATCGCCGGGCGTTCGGGAATCTTCTCGACTGCGGAGCATCGGACGCGACGAAGGAATCGTGCGCCTCGGGATGGATCATGGAGCTCGGAACGATGTTGCCGGAGAGCGAGCACGCTTTCACGAGGCGGTTGATGGATTACTACGTCGAAGCCCTGCGCAGCGATCCCGGAATGGCGGGGCGTTGCCGGTAGGGCGCAAGGGTGAAAATCGCCGCGGTGATTGTCGATTGGTGTTCCTCTACTGAAACGAAATGGTTCAGTCCGTCCGTCATCGACTCGAACCGTCGCGTTGAATAGACTGCCTCCGAGTGATGTTGACCAACGTGCCGCATTTCGCGGCTAACCCATTGAATCGAAACGGAGATCTGCTGATGCGAGACTGGATCACCCGCACCGGCGCACTTCTGCTCGCGATTGCGATCGCCGGATGCGCCACGACAGTTGACGACGTGACTACAACACCCAACCAAACCACACCTCCTTCCACGCAGACGACCGCTACGGCGGCAACGAATCCGCTCCTGGCGGAATGGACAGGATCCTACGGCGGCGTGCCGCCGTTCGACAGGGTCGAGGTTGCTCATTTCAAGCCCGCGCTCGAAGCCGCGATGGCCCAGAACCTCGCGGAGATCGACCGCATCGCCACCAATCCGGCGGCCGCGACCTTCGCGAACACGATCGAGGCGCTCGAGCGGAGCGGACGCACACTTTCCCGCGTCGGCACCGCTTACGGCGTCTGGAGCTCGACGATGAACGGTCCGGAGTTTCAGGCGGTCGAGCGCGAGATGGCTCCGAAGCTGGCAGGCTTCAGCGACCAGATCACGCAGAACGAGGCGCTCTTCAAGCGGATTGCGGCGGTTTACGACTCTCCCGCGAAAGCCAGCCTCACGCCCGAGCAGCAGCGGCTCGCCTGGGACTATTACACCGACTTCGTCCGCTCGGGAGCGAGGCTCGACGCGGCGGCGAAGACCCGGCTTTCCGCCATCAACCAGGAGCTGGCCGGCCTCTACACGAGCTTCGGCCAGAACGTGCTCGCCGATGAAACCGATCAGTACCTGGTGATCGAGAGCGAATCGGACCTGGTGGGCCTCCCGAAGGCTCTTCGCGATGCGGCGGCAGCGGCGGCGACGGCGAAGGGACACCCCGGCAAGTGGGTGGTCACGAACACCCGCTCGTCGATCGACCCGTTCCTCACCTACTCCGAGAACCGCGCCCTTCGCGAGAAGGCGTGGCGGCTGTTCACGACCCGTGGCGACATGGGGGGCGCGACCGACAACAACGAGCTCATTCCGAAGATCCTTCAGCTCCGCGCCGAGCGCGCGAAGCTTCTCGGTTACGAGACGCACGCGCACTGGCGGCTCGAGAACGCGATGGCGAAGACGCCCGAGCGGGCACTCGAGCTTCTCGAGGCGGTCTGGAAGCCGGCGATCGCGCGCGTTCGCGAGGAAGTCGCCGACATGCAGGCAGTCGCGAACCGCGAGGGAGCGGGCATCACCATCGCCCCGTGGGACTATAAGCACTACGCCGAGAAAGTCCGCAAGGAAAAATACGACCTCGACCAGAACGAGGTGAAGCAGTACCTGCAGCTCGAGAAGCTCCGCGAGGGGATGTTCTGGGCGGCGGGCGAGCTGTTCGGCTTCAACTTCGCCCCGGTCTCGGCAGGCGTTCCGGTCTACCATCCCGACGTCCGCGTCTGGGAAGTGACCGACAAGACGACCGGCAGGCACATCGGTCTCTGGTACTTCGATCCCTACGCGCGCAGCGGCAAGCGGTCTGGCGCATGGATGAACGCGTACCGGAGGCAGGAGCGCTTCGACGGAGAGATCCCCACGATCGTCTCGAACAACGCGAACTTCGTGAAGGGGAACCCGGGCGAGCCGGTCCTGATCTCGTGGGACGACGCCAGGACGCTCTTCCACGAGTTCGGTCACGCCCTGCACGGGCTGAGCTCGAACGTCACTTATCCGGCGCTCTCGGGGACGGCGGTGGCGCGCGACTACGTCGAGTTCCCCTCCCAGCTTCTCGAGCACTGGCTCTCGACCCCGGAAGTTCTGCAGAGGTTCGCGCTCCATCACGAGACCGGCCAGCCGATTCCGCAGACGCTCGTCGAGCGGATCGAGAACGCGTCGACTTTCAACGAAGGCTTCGCGACGACCGAGTATCTCGCGAGCGCCCTCATCGACATGAGGATGCATCTCGCCGGGGAGACCCCGATCGACGCGCGCGAGTTCGAGAAGAGAGTGCTGGACGAATACGGGCTGCCGAGTGAGATCGTGATGCGCCATCGGGCGCCGCACTTCCTGCACGTATTCGCCGGCGACGGCTACTCGGCCGGCTATTACAGCTACCTCTGGTCGGACGTCCTGACGGCGGACGCCGCCGAAGCGTTCGTTCAGGCGGGAAGCTTCTACGATCCGGAGGTCGCCGAGCGGCTCCGCCGGTTCATTTTCTCCGCCGGCAATACGGTGGACCCGGCCGAGGCGTATCGCCAATTCCGGGGACGCGACGCCGCTGTGGACGCTCTCATGAGAAAGCGCGGCTTCCCGGTCGAGCCGTCGAACTGACGCGGCGCCACCGAAAACCACGGAAAAGGCGAGCCGGGAGGCTCGCCTTTTTCGTTTTCCGGACGGCGCGGGCGGAAGTTGGCTAGAATCGGCACCTATGACCGCCAACCGTGCACCCGAGCCGGCCGTGACTCTCGAAGAGACCGAGTCGGAACACGCCCTCCAGATCCAGCTTCTTCACTCGATCGAGCAGGCGCTCGAAGCGAGTGACGGGCTTCGCGCCCTGAACCTTCTGGCCCAGCTCGAGGACTTCTCCGACGCTCACTTCGCCGCCGAGCAGATTCTGATGCGGTATCACTCCTATCCGGGCTACCAGGCCCACGAGCTCGAGCACGGAAAGCTGCTCGAGGAGCTGAGGCGAATCCGGGACCGGGTCGAAGAGGGAGACGGGACGGCACTCGTGGCCGAGGCGCGCGCGATCCGGAAGTGGCTGATGACGCACATCGACACTGCGGACCGCGCATTCGCCGAGTTCGTGCGCGGCGCTTCCACTTCGCCCGCTGCCCCGCGGTAAACGAACGGGAAGGGTTCGCCGGAA
>JBHEOL010000367.1:0-4707 GCA_046261635.1 Thermoanaerobaculia bacterium
GGACGGGGTGACGCTGAGCGCCACGATGTACCTTCCGGCTGGCTACGATCCCGCGAAGGACGGGCCGCTCCCGGGATTCGTCTGGGCCTACCCCGACGAGTTCAAGAGCGCGGCCGCCGCGAGCCAGATGCAGGACTCCCCCTACAAGTTCAACACCGTGAGCTACTGGCAGGCGGTCCCCTGGGTGACCCGCGGCTACGCGATCTTCCAGGACGCCGCGATGCCGGTCATCGGCGAGGGAGAAGCCGAGCCGAATGACGCGTTCGTCGACCAGCTGGTGATGGGAGCGCAGGCCGTGATCGACGAGGGCGTCCGCCGGGGCGTACTCGATCCGAAGCGGGTCGCGGTCGGGGGGCACTCCTACGGGGCATTCATGACCGGGAACCTGCTCGCGCACACCGATCTGTTCCGCGCCGGCGTTGCGCGCAGCGGCGCCTACAACCGCTCGCTCACTCCCTTCGGGTTCCAGTCGGAGGAGCGGACGTACTGGGAGGCGCCGGAGGTCTACTTCGCGATGTCTCCGTTCATGAACGCGAACCGGATCGACGAGCCGCTGCTGATGATCCACGGAGCGGCCGACAACAATTCCGGGACGTTCCCCATGCAGAGCGAGCGGCTCTACAACGCGATGAAGGGGCTGGGCAAGACCACGCGCCTCGTCATGCTGCCGCACGAGAGCCACGGCTACCGCGCCTACGAGTCGATCATGCACATGCTGTGGGAGATGGATCGGTGGCTGGAGAATTACGTGAAATAGGAATAGGACAGAAATAGGACGAATAGGACATATAGGACATAGGACGGGTTGGGTTGGGCTTATGGGGCGATAGCAGTCCTATTCGTCCTATTCGTCCTATTTATTTCCTTTTTCTCTCTTCGAGTCGCGCCCGCGTCATCCTCTCTCGAATTCCTCCCCTCTTCAGGAAATCGAGCTCGAGACGCCGGATCTGCCGATCGAGGAGAAACGTTGCCTGGCAGACGAGACACAGCGCAATATTCGCGACGACTTCGGCGGATCGCGTTTCACAGAACTCCCGGTAGTCTTCGTACGTCTCCTCGGAACGACGTCCCAGATCGCGAATGAATCGTGCCTCTGATGAATCGCCATCCCATCGCCGCAGGCCGCGCACGCGAAGAAAATCCTCGTAGTCGACGCGAAGCTCTTCGAGACTGGAGCGCGCCACGCTGGTCAGCTTGATCTCCGTCTCGGTCGAAGTCCCGGCGGCCTGGCTCCCCTCCGCAATATTCTGCTTCCCGGATCTCGCGGCCTGAACCATCTGGTCGACGGTACGGTCGCGGCGCTCGAGAAACCGTTCGCAGAACCGGAAGGTGAGGTCGAACACGATCTCGGCCTTCCGGTACGAGAGCAACCTGCGGTACCCGCCATGCGCGGGAATGAAGCCCGGACCCATGGCCAAAAGGCTACCTCGGTACCTCGAGGGCGGACACTCACTCCCAGCCGCACGGCGGCTTATCCACGCCCGGTAGAGGACGTCTCCCATAGCCCATAGGTCAGAGGACTAGGGAGACCCCGCCTACCCCTCGGTCCTCTCGATTCCCGGAGGCGTGGAGGCCGCCGTCATCGCGACTCATCCGTCGGTTGCCGCGGAAATCGTTCGCGAGTGCGGTGCGGCCGGAATCGATCGCATCTGGATTCACGGCACCTTCGGCGGTACCGACCTGCCGCAGGAGGCGGTGGACGCTGCCGAGGCCCTCGGAATCACCCTCATCCCCGGCGGCTGCCCGATGATGTTCTGCGAGCCGGTCGACTTTCCCCATCGCTGCATGCGCTGGCTCCGTCACGCAACCGGGCGCGAAGCACGCCCCCTCGCATGAGGGCTCTCCAGGCTGAGTGCGATGCCTGGTGGCCCCCCCCGACTTTGCCTTTACTTCTGACTTCTGCCTTCTGCCTTCTGACTTCGCCTCTCTCCCAGCTCCTCGTCGATCATCCGCGAGACACCCGCGAGGCTCCGTTCGGTCACCTTCCGGCCGTTGACGAAAAAGGAGGGCGTGCTGTTCACACCGACCGCCACTGCCTGGGCGAGTTGTTCGTCGACCGACGCGGCGTGCTTCTTCTCCACGAGGCAGCTCTCCAGCTTCGCGGAGTCGATCCCGAGCTCGGGGGCCGCCGCCTTCATCGACTCGACCGTGATGCTCCTCGCGTTCGCGAAGAGCCAGTCGTGCAGCTCTTCGAACTTCCCCTGGTCGCGCGCGCAGAGCGAAGCCTCGGCCGCCAGCCGCGCCTGCGGATGGATTTCGAGCGGCAGCTGCTTGAACACCACGCGAACCCGCTCGCCGTACTTCTCAGCGATCTGGCCGACCAGCTCCTGCGCCTGTCCGCAGTAAGGGCACTGGAAATCCGAAAACTCGACGATCGTCACCGGCGCGGAAGCGGGCCCCGTAACGACGGCGTCGCTCTCGAGCGGAACGATCGGATAACGCACCGGTTCGAGCAGCAGCCGGAAGTCGGCCTCGGACAGCAGCTCCGATCGCCAGGCTCGCTCCCGCTCCTGCAGCCGGTTCTGCCGGAGCGCATCGGCAACCACTTTTCTGGCCTGCGCCTCGTCCGCCGGCAGCCGGCTGCGGTATTGCTGGACCATCGCGGCGATCTCCGCATCCGTCGGCGCGACGATCTTCGCCTCGACCTCGCGGCTCCACAGCTGCTCCTGCGTGATCCCTTCCTCCTTCGCGATGCGCTCGCGAATCAGAACGACCACATGCGCCTCGGCTGCCTCCCGCTTCAGGTCGTATTCGGCTTCCCGAATCTCGCGGAGCTTGCTCTCGACCGGCGCGATGATCTCCGCCTCCGTGATCGGCTTTCCCTCGAACGTCGCCACGACGTTCTGAGCGGCCGCAGAAAAGGAGAAGAGCAGGAACAGGGTGAGGAATCGCGTCATGGAGCCTCCGGAATCGACCGAGATTTGGAAGGAGAAAGTAACACGATCGCAGCCGGACGCCACCGCCGTCCCGGCTTGACACCCCTTCCCAAAGCGCTGTATTGTGCATATGCACATAACGCCATGCCTCGACCCCGCGAAAAACACGCCGCTCCAGACCTAACGATGAGGAGACTTCCCCATGAAAATCTGCATCCCCACCGATGACGACCGAGGACTCCTGTCTTCCCTCTCGCCGCACTTCGGGCGCGCCGCGTACCTGACGGTCGTGGACCTCGAGAGTGGCGCCGTAGAAGCCTTCGCGAATGGACACGACGATTCCCGCCACGGCCACTGCGACCCCGCCACGCGCGTGCGCGAACACGGAGCCCGCGTCGTGATCTGCGGCGGTCTCGGACGCCGCGCCCTCGCGTCGCTGACCGAAGCCGGAGTGAGGGTCTTCCTCACCTCCGAGACTCTCTCTCGCGAGGCGGCACGGGCTTTTTCGGAGGGGCGCACCGAGGAGGCCTCGTCGGCAGGCGTCTGCTCGGGCGGACACGCGGACGCGGGGTGCGGTCACCACGGCTGAGGCGGATGACGCCTCCTTTTCGCGTCCTGTTTCGACGATTCGGCTTCCCAATGGCAGAATGGGGTTTTCGACCACCTCGATTGCGGAGGCTTCCATGATGATTCTCCCGCTGATTCTCGCCGCGCTCACCTCTCTGGCCCCCGCCGCACAGGCGCCAACGCCGCTCACCCCGGCCACCGGCGTGATCGGCGCCTGGCAGCTGGTCGGCGAAGACGGCACGGTGGCGACCTGGATCGTGACCGGCGAGCACTTCTCCATCGCGCGGTACAGAACCGATCCCTCCCGATTCATCTCGACGGGGGGAGGCAACTGGTCGGCCGCGGACGGCGAGTTGCGGCTCAAGTACGAGTTCCACACGGCGAACCCCGATCTGGTGGGGACGATCGAAACGATCCCTTTCCTGGTGGCGGGCGACGAGCTCGTGGCAGCCGGAGCGAAGTGGACGCGGCTCGACAGCGGAGCCCCGGGCGCGCTCGAGGGCGCCTGGCTGATGACCGGACGGAAGCGTGACGGGGAAGTCTCCATGCGTCAGCCCGGCGTCCGCCGGACGATGAAGATCCTGTCGGGAACCCGATTCCAGTGGATCGCCTACAACGTCGAGACGCGCCAGTTCTTCGGCAGCGGTGGCGGAACGTATACGACTGCCGACGGCAAGTACACCGAGAACATCGAGTTCTTCTCGCGCGACGACTCCCGGGCGGGAGCGAGCCTGAAGTTCGAATACGATCTTCCCGAAGGCGTCTGGCACCACCAGGGTAAGAGCACCGCCGGCGAGCCGATGTACGAGATCTGGGAACGCCGGAACAACCTGGGCATCTAGAGGGGCTAGGGGCTAGTGATACGGCTCGTTTTTCGCACGCGCTTTTCACCATGAAACGAAAACCGCTCGGCAATCAGGGGCTCCTCGTCTCCGCGCTCGGTCTCGGCTGCATGGGGATGTCGGAGTTCTATGGGGCTTCGACCGAGTCCGAGGCGATCGCGACGATCCATCGCTCGATCGACCTCGGCGCAACCTTCCTCGACACGGCCGACATGTACGGCCCCTTCACGAATGAGAAGCTCGTCGGGAAGGCGATCCGCGACCGCCGCGAGAGCGTGGTCATTGCGACGAAATTCGGCAACGTTCGCGGCGAGGACGGCTCTTTCCTCGGAATCGACGGAAGCCCTGACTACGTCCGCAATGCCTGTGACGCATCCCTCCGGCGTCTCGGCATCGACACCATCGACCTCTACTATCAGCAC
>JBHEOL010000368.1:0-5463 GCA_046261635.1 Thermoanaerobaculia bacterium
CCCGCCACTCTCGGCCTTGTAGAGGCGAACATCCATCACGCCGTCGCTTTCGGCTCCCCAGACGGTCAGGTATCCCTCGTTGAAGTTGACCCCGTAGGGCTTGGGCATGTTGGGGAGATCCTTGCGGGCCTCGATCTCCCAGGATCCGGACGAGCGCCCGATGGTGATGATCTCGGACGTGGTCTTGGTGATCTTCCGAACGGCGAAGAACCGGGTTCCGTCGGTTCCGAGGCCGCTATAAAACCCCGAATCGTTGATGGTGCCGGAGGCGACTCCGTGGATCAGGTCGTTGGCCGAGTAGATCTTGATCGATTCCTCGTTGTTGAACGCGATAAAAGGAGAAGATCCGCCACTTTTCTCCATCGCGAGAAGCGAGCCCGCGTTGATGCGCCGCAGCAATTGAGGGGCTGAGGGGTTGGTGACGTCATAGACGATCGAGTCCGGCCCTGCCTGGACGACCGCGAGATACCGGCTGGCGTCCGCCTTCACGACCCTGACCCGGACGGCTTTGGTGTCGAAATCCTGCGCCACGAGAGCAAGGCCGCCTATGTCCTGAACGATGCCCCATCCGAAAAACGAATATGCGAGGTAGACATAGCCGCGATCGTCGTAGTCGAAATCGTAGAGTCTCTGCTGTCCGTCTCCCACCTCGATTTGCCATCCGGAGCCCGACTCCTCGGGGTAAACCGCCGAGTTCCAGGGGAGGTACTCCTCGCGTGTCAGACCGGCTTCTGCGAAGCCCATTGGAAGGATCTGGAGCGGACTCCCGAGCTTCGAGCTCATGAAGGTGTCGAGGTTGTAGGCCGCGAGCGTCTCTCCGAGCATGAAATACGCGCGGTTGATCTCAGGAACCAAGGCCATCCCCTTCGCGCGGAGGGTGCGGTATCCCCAACCCGCCTGGTAATCGCGGGTCCGGCTGGAATCGAGAAAGCGGCCTTTGAAGGACTTGAGAGGAGGGCTGTACTGCCAGGTGGGTTGGGGGTTGCCGTCGGAATCGAGACAGTAACTTTCGTGGCAGTAAACCAGGGGCTGGCCGACGGCCGAGGGCATGGGATATCGCTGTGCTTGTAGCTCACTCCACGCACCCACCAACCCCACGAGCGAGATCACCAACAAAACGAATCGAGATCGAAACACATGCACCCCCAAGGACGAAACGGAATTTCGGACGACGAATGTATGAAAATCGGACGGCGACGACCTAGTTATCTTAAATGACGCCAGCCGAAAAATCCATGGTGATTTCAGAAAACCTTGCGCGAGCTCACATCGGCGCAGACTCTCGGGTGAAACGAGATGCTCCGCCGGCGTGAATCGCGAGGAATCCGCGTGACAAAGCAAAACGGGGCGGGCCGTACACCGGCCCGCCCCGTGGGACGAATCCCGAATACCCTACTTCGAGTTACGGCGTGACGTCGTCAGCCGGCTCGATCGGGTTTCCACCGTAAGCGCCAGTGGTCGTACCCGGCACAGGCGAGCAGCCGTTGCCGAGCATTGTGGCGTCGAAGTCGACCGCGTAGCGGCCTTCCGCCGACATCTGCACGGTCACCCAGTTCTGCGAGCGTCCCGGGTGGGTCGCTCGTCGGGGGGCACTGTAGTTGGTTCCGGTGTACCCGTTGTTGAGGTTCATGTAGATCCAGCCGCCGTTGTCGGTGGTACCGGTGGCGAACGGCGGGAAGACGGAGGATCCAGCCGGAACCGAAGAGGCCTCAGGGAGACCAGCAGTCGGAGGAGCCGGGGAGATGGGAATACCGCCGCCGCGGACGGTCGGGTTCTCCGATTCGTCGAAGCGGACGAACTCGGTGAACGCGATGGAGGCGTTAGGTGCAACGCTGCCGCAGGTCAAGGTGACACCGCCAGCGGTTGCCGTGGTGCCCTCACGCCAGATGGCGAACTCGGTCGCGAACGGCTCACCGGCGATGTAACGCGCGGCGAAGGTGCCCGGAAGCGGCTGCCGACGGTCACGGGTACGGTCGAGCGGCGTGTAGCGATCATAGAACGTGAACGGCAGGTTGGTCGGAAGATCCAGGCCTCCGTCATCCTCGCCATAGCCATCGGGGATCGCGCGGATGTGGACCAGCGGGGTGCCGCCGGCGAAGTTACCGGTTCCGGCATCCGGGTTGACCCGGATGTAGTCGCCCGTGAGGACGTTGTCGAACGCGATTTCCGACGCGAAGTACGCCCCATCGGTCGGGAGGGACTGCGAGCAGGTGCGCGCCGTATCGATGGTGACGTATCCCTTTGCAAGGCCCGGGGTGTTGCTGCCGACCGACGTCGAGCCGCAGAAGCCGGTGTAGATGCCGGTGCTCAGCGCGTTTTTGATGGCGTTGGCCAGGTCGGTCGGGATCGGACCCGGGAGAACGGCGCACGTCGCGACCGCGTCTACCAGGAAGGCCGGGTTGTCATCGTTGGTGGCCGAGCGGATGCCCTCGTCGGTGCTCGACGAGGTCGGCGGGATGCCGATCGTGTCGCCACGGGCGATGATGTTGTACAGCGAGAGGCCCTGCACGTCGTATCCGGTCAGGAAGACGTTGAAGTCGATGACCGGGTAGGACCAGTCGGTCCAGAGCGTGATGTGGGCAATCTGCGGAAGAGGCGAGGTGTTCACGATCGTGAAGAGGGTATTGAGGGCAGTGCTGGGCTCCTCGTTGATCTCGACCTCGAAGTACGGAAGCAGAAGCGTCGCCGCAGGCATGACCGAGATGTCGCACGAATCGTCATTGTTCGTGGTCGCCGGGCTGCCAGTCGGGAACGTCGCGTTCGGCTGGACGAAGAGCCTGTCCTCGCCCACGCCCGCCATTGCAGTGGCGGCCACGAGGAGCATCAGGCCCGTCAGAGTTAGAAACTTTTTCATCATTTTTCTCCTACACTTCGTTATGGTTGCTGTTGCGGATTACTCGTGGAAAGTCCCCCAGACTCGCCCTGCGATAAGATCACCTCCGGATCCAGATTTGTAATACGAAAGCTGTGGAATGTTCCAAGCTTTGATCCGCTGACACACTAGGCCAGCCAACCCGCAAAGTCAATAAAAAAGTCGCGGTTTTATGGGGATGCACCATAAAACCGCGCGCTCGAGTTGGGCGATTATATACCAACTCCCTGAAAGTGCAACCGCTTAGACCTACCTTACCGGCCTCGTCTGCTCGTTCAGCCACACCCGGATCGACCCGTCCCGCTCGGCCTTTCCCGCCTCGAACATCATAATCACGTCATCCCGACCGTCGCCGTTCACGTCCCTCACCGTCAGGTCGTAGCTCGGGTTCGCCGGGATCTCGACTCCTTCGACCACCGCCGACCGGAACCCTCCCTTGCCGTCGCCCAGAAGGATGTGCATCCGGTTGTCGTCGACCGGAACGTACACGACGTCGGAATGACCGTCGCCGTCGAAGTCACCCGAGCCGACCGCGTAGAGCGCGCGCTCGCTTTCCCATCGGGCGACGGGCGAGCGCCGGAGCGTCTTCCCATCCCACCACACGCGCTCGAGCCCGACCACGCGCCCGATCGCGGGCTTCGGCGGATTCTCCGGATCGATCTCAATCGGCCAGACGCGGGCGAAGCTCATGATGGCGTCCTCGCGATTCCTGGCGCTGAACCGCCCGGTGGTGAGCCCGAAATAATACGAGTAGTAAGGCAGAAGCCCCCGTCCTTCGATCCGCCACTCCCGCTTCCCTTCCCCCAGGAAGATCGAGTCCGGCCCGTTGTAGTAAATGCTCGAAGCGACGAAGTCGACATGGCGGTCGCCGTTGAGGTTGAGGACTTCGAGCCAGTCGCCGCCGAGCTGACGCCACGGCTCGCCGATTTCCTTCATGGTCCAGGAGCGGGCCTTCCCCTCGTTGAGGAAAGCCACGACTTTCGACTCCGGTGTGCCGCCGAGCTCTCCGCGAAGGGGCCCTTCGGTCAGGGCCAGGATGTCGAGGTCTCCGTCCCCATCGAGGTCGGCGACCCGAACCCGCCTCGTCGCGAAGTTCGTCACCAGACCGGGAACTTCGGTGAACTCGCCGCGGCCGTCGCCGAAGAAAGCCCGGATTCCACTGAGGTGGATCCCCGAAACGATGTCCATGTTTCCGTCACCGTCGAGATCCGCGGCCGTCGCGCTGCCGTAGTTGAAACCGAACGGGAACTTCACGTCCATCCATCGCGTCCAGCCGCCCTTCCCGTCGCCAAGGTAGATGTGCGGCACGCCGATCGGTCCGCGCTGCGGGGGAACGAGCAGGTCGAGATGCCCGTCGCCGTTCATGTCGGCGACGTCGAGCGAGTTGCGCCATGAGCCGGTCGTGGGAAGCCCGCTCGAAGATTCGCGAAACCGGATCACGCGGCCCGAGGGGGGCGGCTCGAGAACCGAGAAGTCCGGCCGGGCGTACTCGAGCAGCTTTCTCTCGTCCTCATCCACCTGACGGTAAGTCCGCAAGGTCTCCTCCCGCGGGGGCTGGTTGATCTGGGGTACTTCGGGATCGTAGTTCGGCGTCCACACCCAGACCCATTGATCGTTCTGCTGATAGATCTCGCGAGATACGTTCACGTGTCCGACCGGCCGGACCCATCCCCCCATCTGATTCACGTAGCTGGCGCGCTGGCGAGGATACTTCGCGATTTTGTATTCGCGCCCCGCCCGGATGAAGATCCGGTCGGGATCGGGATCGGCTCCCGGATCCACGGTGGTTCCGAGCCGGTCCATCCTCTCCTCGGGCGACTCTTCTTCTCCAGTGACCGGGCTGACCCGCTCCCACGCCGCCAGTTCCCGCGGTGTCGACGAGGCCGGTTCGGCCGCGACCGGGGCGGTCGACGGGGATGTGGACAACTCGGCCGTCGCCTCTGCCCGGGGGGGTGCTGGCGCAGCCTCCTGACGAGGCTCGAGTCCGTCTGCCGTCGTGCAGGAGACCAGGAGCGCGAGCGAAAGAGCTCCGATCCAGATGTTGAAACGGTTCATGATTCCTCCTTGGGAATGTCACAAAAAGTCGGCCAGGCTCGCCTGAAGGCGCCGCAGAAGGGTGAGCCCTCCCGCGAATGCCGCCGCCGCGATGACCAACAGGATTACGATCGAAACGGGTTGAGGTAACGGTTCCGAGAGAATCGCGCTCCGGAACAAACCGAGAAGAGGCGTCAGCGGATTCCAGCCGAACACCTTCTCCCATCGGCTCCCCTCGACCCGGTAGAGGATCGGGCTGAGGTAGAACAGGATCGAAAGGACGAATCCGAGCACCTGTCCCACGTCCCGGAAAAAGACCTGGACCGTCGCCAGGGCGAACGAGATCCCGGTCTGGAGGCCGAGCTGAATCACGAGGGCGAACGGAAGCAGCCATAGATTCCAGAGGGAATGGCCGCTCAGCAGGAGGTAGATCAGGAAGAGGACGATCCCGATCGTCTGGAAAATCAGGGCTGAGATATTGGGGACCAGGACGAGCATCTCGGTCTTGAAGGTGAGGCGCCGGACCAGGGTGGCGTTCTCGGCAATGCTGCTCGTCC
>JBHEOL010000042.1:0-5723 GCA_046261635.1 Thermoanaerobaculia bacterium
TGCAACCTCGCCGTCATCCTGGTCGACGCTCGAAAAGGAGTTCTCGCGCAGACGCGCCGCCACTCCTTCATCGCCTCGCTCCTCGGCATCAAGCATCTCGTCGTCGCCGTCAACAAGATGGACCTCGTCGACTGGTCGCAGCAGCGCTTCGAAGAGATCCGCGCCGACTTCTCCGACTTCGCCGCCAAGCTCGAGGTCACCGACATCGAGTTCATCCCGATGTCCGCGCTCCGCGGCGACAACGTCGTCACCCGCAGCGAGTTGATGCCGTGGTACGAGGGGCGGCCGATGCTCGACTACCTCGAGAACGTCCACATCGCCAGCGACGTCAACCTGATCGACCTCCGCCTTCCGGTGCAGTACGTCCTTCGCCCCGACCTCGACTTCCGCGGCTATTCAGGAACAGTCGCCTCCGGGATCCTCCGCCGCGGGGACGAAATCGCGGTCTTCCCATCGGGGCGCCGCGTCCGCGTCCGTTCGATCTTCTCTCCCGACGGCGAGAGGGAAGAGGCGTTCGCCCCTCTCTCGGTCACCGTGGTTCTCGACGAGGAAGTGGACGTCAGTCGCGGCGACGTCTTCGCCCATCCGAACAACGCCCCCACGATCGGCCGCGACTTCGAGGCGATGGTGGTCTGGATGCACGAGACCCCGCTCCGTCCCGATACCGAGTATCTGCTCAAGCAGACGACGGTGCAGACCGCTGCGCGGGTCACCGAGGTCCGCTACCGGATGAACGTGAACACCATCCACCGGGAGCCGGCCGACGCGCTCGGACTCAACGAGATCGGGCGTCTCCGGATCGAGACCGCCCGCCCGCTCGTGCACGACCCGTACGAGAAGAACCGTCTCACCGGCGCGTTCATCCTCATCGACCGCGTCACCAACGCCACCCTCGGCGCCGGGATGATCCTCGACCGCGAGGCGGCCGATGCGACCGCCCCGGCCAGAGCCGCGTTTCGCAGCACGGTCGCCGATGATGCCCGCTGGGCGCGCGCCGGGCAGCGGCCGCTCCTGATCCGCATCGAAGGAGATGCCGCCGGCCTGGACGAGGCGGCCGCGGCGCTCGAGCAGGCGCTCTTCGACCGCGGCTGGCTCACCGTCGCCGCCACCGACCCTTCCGGCGCCAGGCTCGCGCTCACCCTCGGCGCCGTCGTCGTCGCTCCCGCCTCGGTAAGCGGAGACGACTCCGGCATCGCAGCGGTTCACCTTCAACTGATCGACGATCGATGGCAGCTCGACGAAGGTGAACCCGGCCTGACCACCGAGCAGGTCGTGGAGGCTCTCGAGTCGCGAGGCTCGCTGCAGAGAGTCGAAGGCCCGTCGCGATGAGCGCGCGGAGCGAGCTGCTCGAGATCGCGATGCGCGCCGCACAGGCCGCGAGCGAGATCATCCTCACCCATTACGACGGCCCGCGCCGCGCCGAAGCAAAAGGGGACGGCAGCCCCGTCACCGCGGCCGATCGTGCTGCCGACGCCTGCATCCGCGAGATCCTCGAGCGAGAGACGAGCTTCCCCGTGATCTCCGAAGAGACGCCCGCGAGCCACGCGGTTCCGGCGGGAGGCGTCTTCTGGCTCGTCGATCCGCTCGACGGCACCAGGGAGTTCATCAAGGGGTCGGGAGAGTTCACCGTCAACATCGCTCTCGTCGACCATGGCGTCCCCGTACTCGGGGTCGTCGTCGCTCCCGTTCTCAGGAAGGCGTGGTCCGGTTGCGAAGGGGAGGGATCGTTCCTCCACTCGGGAAACGACGAGCCTCTTCAGCTCCTGGTCGCACGAAGCGAGAACTGCGTGCGGGTCGCCGTCAGCCGGGACCACATCGGTGAGAGCGAGCGGCGTCTGATCGCGGCGCTCGCGGCCGACCCCGCCGTCCCGGCGGGGAGCTCGCTCAAGTTCTGCCTGATCGCCGAGGGGCGCGCGGATCTCTATCCCCGCTTCGGCCGGACGATGGAGTGGGACACGGCGGCGGGGCACTGCGTCCTCGAGCAGGCGGGTGGGGGAGTCGTCGTCACCTCGGGTGAGCGGCTGGCGTACGGAAAATCGGGGCTGGAGAATCCGAGCTTTCTCGCCTGGGGATGCTCGCGCGTCCTCGATGCAGCGCTGACGGCAGGGAAGGGCTGATCCCGGATGGGGTGGGAAGCCGCGGTCACCCTCCTCGTCGTCGGCCTGATCCTCTACGGCCTCTCGAAAAACATCGCCACGCCTGACGCCCTCTTTCTCGGCGCGGTCGCCGTGCTCATGTCGCTCAGCTTTCTCAGCGATCGATTTCCTTCGCCGGGGGAGATGGCGGCGGCCTTCGGGAACGAAGGGCTGATGACGGTCGCCGCGCTCTTCGTCGTCGCTGCGGGCATCACCGAGACCGGCGCTCTGACCCGCTTCACCGAGCGGATCCTCGGGCGGCCGCGCAGCCCGATCGGAGTGCAGGTGCGCACGTTCCTTCCGGTGGCCGGCCTCAGCGCATTCCTCAACAACACGCCCGTGGTGGCGATGCTGATCCCGACGGTCCAGGAGTGGTGCCGCCGCAACCGGATCAGCCCCTCGAAAGTCTTCATCCCGATCAGCTACGCCGCGCTTCTCGGCGGCATGTGCACCCTCATCGGAACGAGCACGAACCTGGTGATCAAGGGGCTGATGGAAGAGCTCCGGAAGGGGGACCCGACGCTCCCCGAGCTCGGCATGTTCACGGTGACGCCGGTCGGGCTCGCGGCATTCTTCGTCGGCGGGCTGTTCGTCGTTCTCGCTGCTCCGAGACTTCTGCCGGAGCGGAAACCGGCGAGCGAGGAGTTCGCGAACCCGCGCGAGTTCACCGTCGAGATGATGGTGGCCGACGGATCGCCGGTCGACGGGCGGAGCATCGAAGAGGCGGGGCTGCGCAACCTCCCGGGTCTCTATCTGATGGAGATTCAGAGAGGGGAGCAGACACTCGTCGCGGTCGGCCCGGAGGAGCGGCTCGAGGGGGGCGACCGGCTGATCTTCGCCGGCGTGGTCGAATCGATCGTCGACCTGCAGAAGATCCGCGGGCTCGTGCCGGCGACCGATCAGCTCTTCAAGGTGACCGACCCCCGGACCGCGCGCTGCCTGATCGAGGCGGTGGTGAGTCAGACCTCGCCGCTGGTCGACAAAAGCATCCGGGAGGCGCGGTTCCGCAACCGCTACGACGCGGCGGTGATCGCGGTGCACCGGAACGGGCAGCGGATCGACGGAAAGATCGGCGACATCGTCATCCGTCCCGGCGACACGCTTCTGGTCGAGGCGCACGCCCGCTTTCTCGAGCAGAACCGGAACAGCCAGGATTTCCTCCTCGTCTCGCGGGTGACCGGATCCGAGCCGCGCCGGCACGAGAAGGCGGGGGTCGCGATTGCGATTCTGGCCGTGATGGTTCTCGCGATGTCGTTCGAGCGGTTCCTCGGGATCGCACTATTCAATGTAGCGCTGCTCGCGGCGGGAGCGATGGTGGTGACGGGCTGCCTCTCGCTGACGAAGGCGCGCCAGAGCCTCGACCTCCCGACGCTGATCGCCATCGGAGCCTCGTTCGGAGTGGGGAAGGCGATGGAGTCGACCGGAGCTGGAGACGCGATCGCGTGGGGGATTCTCGCGCCGGTCGACCCGATGGCGTCGTGGGCGCCGATCGCAACGCTCGCCGGCGTCTACCTCGCGACGCTTCTCTTCACCGAGATGGCGACCAACAACGCCGCCGCCGCGCTCGCCTTCCCGATCGCCCTCGCCTGCGCCCACCAGCTCGGCGCCCCCGTCCTTCCGTTCGCCATCGCCGTCATGATCGCCGCCTCGGCCGGCTTCGCCTTGCCCACCGGCTACCAGACCCACCTCATGGTCCACGGCCCCGGCGGCTACCACTTCACCGACTGGATGCGCATGGGGGTGCCGCTCGACCTGATCGTCTTCGCCGTCACGATGGTTGTGTTGGCGACGTTGTACTTCTGAACCGGAAAAGGCAGAAGAGAAGACAAGCCAGAAGCCAGAAGCCAGAAGCCAGAAGAAGAGGTAAGGCAGTGTGGCCACGGTTTGGTTTCATCAACCGTGGCCGGATCGTGCCATGCCCGGCAATCGCGGCGCACCGCGGCGGCCATTGGCGGGGGACCTCAAAATTGCAGGATCCCGCCCCCCGGTCATCCTGAACACTGACCCCACGCTGACGCCGGGATCGACCCTCATCCGCGAGGGCGGCGGTAGGCAAAGCTTCCCAGCTTTGCTCACAGGAACCGCGGCTTTCAGCCGCGAGGGCGAGGGCGGGCGAAAATTCGACTGCGGGGGGCCGTGTTATTCTGGGCTCCGTCCAGAACGTCCAAGTCCACCCCTCAACCGGAGGAGCCCATGAAGACCGCCGCATCCTTGCGGATAGCCGTCGCCGTAGCATTGGCGATCGCTGCCGCACCCCTTCTCGCCGCCCCCACTCGGCTGAACGACCGGTTGATCGAGCAGATCCGCAGCCTCGACACCGGCCTCGCCGGAGTCTCCGGGGCGATCGTCCTTCCGACCGGCGAGGACGCCACTCTTCAGCTCGAGGAGTTCGACGTCTATGCGCCTGGTGCAATCGTCGAGGCCATCGGCGAGGGTGGTGTCGCCGAACGGCTCCCACGATCGGAGATCCGTTTCTTCCGCGGCGGCCTCGCGGGCGAAGTGGATTCGCTCGCCTTTCTGGCCGTGGGAGCGAAAGGGACACACGGGTTCATCATGCGTGAGGACCGGAAGTACCGGATCCGCTCCGTCGTGACGGGAAAACCGCGTTTCCGGGGGGGCGAGCCACTCGAGGTCTTCATCGAGGAGGTCGAGCTCACCGATGAGATGTCCTGGGAGGAGCCGTGGATGTGCGAAGTCGACGACTTCCCGGTCGCGGCCGGGCTCGGAGGGGGCGACGCGATCCGGAGCGCGCTGATGCACGTCGAGCCGAACGCCCTCGTTTCGCCCAACGCGACCTACGTGCTGAACCTGGTGGTCGAGGGAGATTACGAGCTTTACCAGAGACAAAGCTCGAGCAGCACGAACACGGTGAACTATCTCGCGAATCTCGTCGCAGCGACCTCCGTGATCTACAAGCGCGACCTTCAGACCGAGCTCCGCATTGCCTACTCGGGACACCACACTGCTGTCGGCGATCCCTTCACGATGGATCCAGCAACCAATGGGTCCCACACGGTGCTCGATGCCCTCGTGGAGTTCGGCGACCGATGGCACAACGCTGCCCCGTTCGGGGGACCGAGGTCCGCCGGGATGCTGGTCAGCGGGAAGGACTACGGGTCGGGGATCGCCTGGGTCAGCCGGATCTGTCAGGGAGACTTCGCTTTTGCAACGTCCAATTATCCCGATGGGTGGGGGGGCGCTTACGGCGTCTTCATGGACGCGGGGCTGGCGACGAATTTCGATCCCGACGCGAACCCTGACTACCAGACGGACCTGGACAGGTTCGGGTTCGAGTACTGGCCGGTCCTCGCGTTCGCGCACGAGCTCGGCCACACCGTCCAGTCGCAGCACACTCACTGCATTGCGCTGACATCTCAGGAAAAGAGCGACTTTTCGGTGACCCGGAACTTCGTCGACGAGTGCTACAGCGGGGACGTCTCCCAGGATCCCTGTTACTCGAACGGTACCGTCGGCGCGGTCAGCGCGAACGTGCCGACAGAGCTCGGAACAGTCATGAGTTACTGCCACCTCACGTTCGGAATCGGCTCTGCCACCCGCTACACCTTCGGCCAGCCGGACGAGCCGTCG
>JBHEOL010000064.1:0-10072 GCA_046261635.1 Thermoanaerobaculia bacterium
TCGATCTGCTCGGTCACCTTCATCGTTCCGATCTCGGCCGTCATCCCCGCCCCGACGCGCCCTCCGACCATCAGCGCCATCAGCACCGGCGCCAGCTCGCGCACGAGCGAGAGCGACACCACCTTGCCGACGAACAGCTTCCCGCCGAAATCGGCCAGCGCGTAAGCCGTTTGCAGCGCCAGCACCATCCCGATGAACGCCGCGGTGATGATCACGATCGACATCGACCGGACTCCGACATGGTCGAGCTGCTGGAGGAACGCCTTCCGCTCGAACGGCCGGCGGAAAGTCAGGCGGACCGTGTCCCACCCGAGCTCGGCCACCCCGCCGACGTACAGAAAGGCGCTTTCGAAAGTGGCCCTCAATGGATCATTCGCTCCTGACTATGGGGAGTGCGGACCGGATGGGGGAGAATATCACTCCGGTCACGGCCTCTAGAAGACCTTGTCGAGCCAACGTTCGAGTGACGACTTCTTCCGTCTCTCGGGCTGGCGTTCCCCCGGGACTTCGTCCTCGTCGACCCGCTCACCGCGCGTCTCTTCGTCGATCTCCGCGCTGCGCGGCATCTGCGGGTAATCGACCCCCCACGGATTGAACCGGTCTCGCCACGACGAGTGGACGTAACAGCTCTCGGAGGGCTCGGTCCCCCGGACGAACAGCTCGTTCCTTGCGGTCGGGCACGCGGCCGTCGCGAGCAGACCCGTTTCCGGGTCGACCGTCCGCTCGAGCACGTCGTCCGGACGCCGCCATTCGGCCTCGGAAATCATCGGGACGACCTTTCTCATGTAGTCGGTCCAGATGGGGACTGCGCCGCTCGACCCGCTGAGCCCCGACGTCTGGTTCTTGTCGAACCCGACCCACACGACGCTCAGGATGCTCGGCGTGTAACCGACGAACCAGGCGTCGCGATAGTCGTTGGTCGTCCCCGTCTTCCCGGCGAACGACTGCGAGATCCCGCCGCTCCTCACCGCCGCCGCCGTGCCGCGCCGCACGACTTCCTGCAGGATGTCGTTCATCACGTAGGTCACACCGGCCGGGGCCACCCGCTCCATCTTCACATCGCGCGTCTCGAGGATCTTCCCCTCCCGCGTGATGACCGAGAGAATGCTGACAGGAGTCGCTTTCACTCCTCCGTTCGCGAAGACCGAGTAGGCATACGCAATCTCGAGAGGAGTCACCTCGAACGAGCCGAGGGAAATCGAAGGATACGGCTGGAGCTCGGAGTGGACGCCGATTCGCGAGGCGAGCTCGATCACGTTGTTCACGCCCGCATCGATGGCTGCCCGCACCGCCGGGATGTTGTAGGAGCGGACGAGCGCCTCACGCACCGTCGTACGCCCGTGGAACTGCCCGTCGTAGTTCTGCGGCCGCCACGTTCCGCTTGCGGTCCGTACCGAGATTGGGCTGTCGTCGAGGATCGAAGACGCCGTGAGCGCGTCCGCACCCCGGCGCGGGTCCATCGCCGCCGTGTAGACGAACGGCTTGAAGAGCGATCCCGGCTGGCGCTTCGCCTGGAGGACGCGGTTGAACTGACTGGTCCCCCAGTCGGTGCCCCCGACCAGGGCTCGCACGTATCCCGTCCCCGGCTGGATCGTCAGGACCACGCCCTGCAGCGGCTCCTTCGCCTCGCGGATCCTCCGGTTGTTCTTCTTCAATCGCTCGATCCCCGACTCGAGCGAGGCATCCGCCGCTCTCTGCATCATCGTGTCGAGCGTAGTGAAGATCCGCAACCCTTCGGTCTCGAGCTGCGTCTCGGGGTAAGTCTCGCGCAGCTGTCTCATCACGAAATCGACGAAGTACGGCGCGCTGTTGATCGACCGCGGAAAGCGCGAGATCCTGAGCGGCGCTTCCAGAGCCTCCTCGTACTCCGCCTCGGTGATCCGCTCTTCCTCGAGCATCAGCTTCAGCACCGTCGCCCGCCGGTCCTTCGCCCTCTCCGGATTCTTGAGCGGCGAGTAGTAGTTCGGCGACCGGATCACGCCGGCGATCGTCGCTGCCTCCGGCAGGGTCAGCCGCTTCACGTGCTTGCCGAAGTAGGTCTGCGCCGCCTGCTCCACCCCGACCACCTGAACCGCGCCGTTCTGCCCGAGGTAGATCTCGTTCAGATACGCCTCGAGAATCTCGTCCTTCGAGTAACGCGTCTCGAGGATCAGCGCCATCAGCGCTTCCCTCACCTTCCGCGTGTAGGTCCTCTCGTGGGTCAGGAAGAGGTTCTTCACCAGCTGCTGGGTCAGAGTCGAGCCGCCCGCGACCGTCTCCCCGCTCCGCACGTTCGTGATCGCCGCGCGGACGATGCCGCGAAACGAGATCCCCTCGTGCCGGTAGAAGGCCTGATCCTCGACCGCCAGGATCGCGTCGATCAGATCCTGCGGGACGTCCGCGACCGGGACCGGAACCCGGTCCTCCATCACATCGTTGAAGATCGAGGTGATCAGCTCCGGCTCGAGCCGGGTCCCTCGGAGCGCGAGCCCGTCGCCGATCCGGCGGAGCGACTGCACCGTCCCACCCCGCATCGCGACGTGGATCGGCATCCCCCGGAAATCCATGTCGGGGTAGCGGAAATTCTGGAGAAAAATCTCGAGGTCCCCGTCCGTCCACCGGTACTCGCCCGGATGGCGCGGGGTCTGCCCCACCGGGAAATAGCCGAGGTGATGGAGCTTCCCCTCGAGCAACTCGCGGGAGTAACTCAGTCCCGGCAGAATCGGCGTGGCGTCGGAGTAGATGCGGCTCGGCAGATCCCAGCGGCGGCTCGAGTCGAACCGCTTGGTGATCACCACCCAGGTGTGGGCGACATAGATGAGCCCGGCCAGGAAGACGGCCATCACCACGAGCGCGAGCCCGAACGAATGGCGCCAGAAAAAGTCCTTGGCGCCGTTTCTGCGGCTTTTCTTTTTGCGGGTCGCCATCAGGGTTTCCGGTCTCGGTTCAGAACAACCCGCGCGAGGTCGTTACTCCACTGCTAACTCGTTGAACTGTCATCGCTTCCTTATACGAGCGGACACTCCGGTTCGTTTTCGAACCGGCGTCATCCGCGGGCACAGATTGCAAGATCCGTGAAACAAGCTAGAAGCGAGGGGCCAGGGGCTGGGAAAAGCAGAGGCTCGATCAAGAGCGACCCAGCGCTTTTTGCTTTTGCCCTTCCTGGTCGATGATTGAGCCTCTTGGCTCGAGGGTTTTGACGTTGCTTTTACTTCTGCCTTCTGACTTCTGACTTCTGACTTTCCTCCCGGCTTGTTCTAATCTTACCTTTGGGAATCTCGATGAACGTCATACGTACCGCCGAATCGGCATTCACCGCCACTTTCGAAACCGAGGAGGAGCTCCGGGAGCAGCACGCCGCGAATCTTTCGTTCGGCGCCCTCAGCCTTTCCACCGGCACCGTCCTTCCTCCCGACACGCCGCTGGTCGTCACGCTTCGGGGGCCGTGGGGCGGAGAGGTCACCCTCGAGGCCACGGTGGTGGCCCAGATGCCAGACGGTCTCGCTCTCGCGGTGGAAGGCGATCCAGACCAGATGCTCGCACTCCTGCTGGCCCGCCCCGCGGCGGCGGCGTCGCCGGAAGAAACCGCGGAAGAAACCGCGCAAGCCAGGAATCAGAACACCTGGGACCGCGTGCGCGGGCTTTCTCAGATGGAGAAGATCCTCCTCGGGCCGAAAGCCCACCGAACCGAGCGCGCCCTCCTTCTTCAGGACAACGACCCGCGAGTTCTCCTCGCGATCCTGCGAAATCCGCGCATCCAGATCGACGAAGTCGTGCGCCTTGCCAAGTCGGGCTACCTCACCTATCAGATCGCCGACGTCATCATGCAGACTGGTCAATGGATGGGGAACCTCGAGGTCCGGCTCGGTCTGATCCACAACCCGAAAACCCCGCAACAGTTCGCCCTCCGCATCCTTCCTTCTCTCCCCGAGTCCGAAGTCCGGGCGATCGCCCGTGCCGGGACCAGCATGCAGCTCAAGCAGGCGGCCCTGCGACGGCTTCAGAGCAAGGCGTGATCGTGGCCGCGGGCCCCTTCCGGGGGGTAGAATTGCGAGGCCCCTGAATCAGAGGTTTGCCTTTCCGGGCTTCGACGTGAGTCCCGCTCCGGCTGCCGAATCCGGCCGGGCCGCGGACGAGCGGAGCGAGACCAGGCCCGGATTCGCTTCACGCCGTCGGAGGCCCCAGTGCCCAGAATCTCGTTCGTATTCTCCCATCCGGCCAGCCCGACCCGCAGCGTGGAGCTGGACCACGAACAGATCACCCTGGGGCGGTCGGCCACCTGCACCTTCAAGATCAGCGACAACTTTCTCTCCCGAAAGCACGCCGAGCTCGTTTCCCGGGAGGGGGCATGGTTCGTCCGGGACTGCGGGAGCGCCAACGGCACGTACGTCAATGGGGTTCGGATCGCGGAGGAGACCGAGGTTCGCGCGGGAGACTGCATCCGGCTGGGCGAGAGCGAGCTGCGCATCGGCGGCAAGGCATTCCCTGCAGAAATGACTAGCCCCGACCCAGACCCCACCACACATCTCACCCACATCGCCGACCTGGTCCTCGACCAGCGGCAGGTCACGGAGTCGGCCGAGCGTACCGTGATCATCCACCGCCTCGTTCTCGAGCTCCTCGGCGAGAGAACGATGTCCGAGCTTTTCGAGACCATCGTCGACCACGTCATGGACGTGATGTCGCCTTCACGGGTGGCGATCGCCCTGCTCGGGAAGGACGACGACTCGCTGGAGATCGCCCAGTTCCGCGCGAAGGACGGTTCGGAAATGCAGCGGCTGACCATCAGCCGGACGCTCCTCTCCCAGATCGTCGGCCAGCGCAAGGTCCTCTCTTATACGAACGTCGATCTCAACGAATCGCTCGCGGCCGCCCACTCGATCGCAATGCAATCGATCCGTTCGGCACTTTGCGCGCCCCTTCTCGTCGATGATCGCGTTCTCGGCGTTCTCTACCTCGACTATCAGTTCACGGGGCGGGTGATCACAGAGGAGGACGCCCAGCTGGCTGCGCAGATCGCGCGGGTGGCTGCGATCAAGCTCGAGTCGACACGTCTGCGCGAGTCGGCTCTGGAAAAGGAGAGGATGGACGAATCCCTGCGGGTCGCGCGGGCGATTCAGATGCGGATGCTCCCCCAGGTCTTCCCGATCCGCACCGAAGCCTCGCCGTTCGAGATCGCCGCCGCGATACGGCCGGCGACTCAGGTCGGCGGCGACTTCTACGACTTCCTTCACACGAACGATCATCGTCTCTACCTCTGCATCGGAGACGTGTCGGGCAAGGGCATGCCCGCGGCGCTGCTCATGGCCGTGACGAGAGCGCTGTTTCGATCGATGATCCTTCAGGGAAAAGACCCTGCCGAGATCATGGCGGCAGTGAACCGCCAGCTCGCGCAGGAATCCGAGCCGGAGATGTTCGTCACTGCATTCTGCGCCGTGCTCGACCTCACGACCGGCGAGCTGCGGTACAGCAACGGCGGTCACAACCCTCCTCTGCTCATCGGTGGCGACGGGTCGGTCGATCCTCTTCCGACCACGCCGGGGCTCGTACTCGGCTTCAGCGAGGGCTTCGGCTTCGTCGAGCAAGTCCACACCCTCTCGCCGGGCGACGCGCTCTACCTCGACACCGACGGCATTGCAGAGGCCGCAAATCCCGCGGGGGAGCTTTTCACGACCCATCGGCTTCGGAAGGCGCTTGAGGAGAACGCAACGGTCGACACCGCCGGAATCGTCTCCACGATCCTCTCCTCGGTCGAGGCCTTCGTCGCCGGCGCCCCTCAGTCAGACGACCTGACACTGATGGCGGTTCGTTACCTCGAGCGGGTCGTTGCGGACTGAACCTCCCCCGGTTGCCTTTTCCGTTCGGCGCCGCCTACAATCCACGAGTCCTGACAATTGAACCTCAGTAGTGCGCCGGAAGGAGTCCGGCCTGCGATGGAGATGCGGCTCCGACGAGAGATGTCAGCGCTCTCGAGCCTTCTTACGATGTCCGAGGAGTTCTGCCGGCTCAACGGCCTTACCGGGCCGAATCGGGAGACGATCGACTTCGTCCTCGAGGAGCTTTTCACAAACGCGGTCAAGTACGGGTCCAGCGACCCCGGGGAGATTCTGATCGTCCTCGACCGACGCCAGGGCGAGCTCCATCTCTCGGTCACGGACTTCGACGCCGATCGGTTCGATCCGCGCGAGTTTCCGGAGGTGGAAGTCGGAGGGCCGCTCGACGAGCGCAATCCGGGCGGGCTGGGAATTCATCTCCTCAGGAAACTCGCGGACCGGATCGAGTACGAGCATCACGACAGGACCAGCAGGATCACCATTTACAAGAGACTGGAGTGACCATGTTCGAGATCGAGACGGGCCCGGGAGGGGAGATCCTCCTTTCGGGACGACTGGACGCCACGCAGGTCGAGAAAGCGAGAGAAGTGCTCCTCGCCCTCGAGGAGAGCCGGACCGTGGACTTCGCAAGACTCGAATACATCGCGAGCGCGGGCCTCGGGGTGCTTCTCGCAACGCAGAAGATGCTCGGCTCGAAAGGCTGCTCGATCCGCCTCGTCAACCTGAACAACCACATAAAGGACGTGCTCCACTTCTCGGGATTCGACCAGATATTCGAGATCGGGTAGAGCGGGACAGGACACCGCTTCCACCTCCGATGCGGAGCCGATGGAAACCATGATCCAGGAGGCCTCACCAACTTTCGCGGCGGCGCACTGTACTTCGGACAGTACGGACGGCGAATGCGTGCGTCGATGTCTCCGCGGTGAGACCGAGGCGTTCGACGAAATCGTCCTCCGGTATCAGAAGCCGGTGTTCAACGCGATCTACCACATGGTCAACCACCACGAAGACACCAGAGAGCTGTCCCAGTCCGCATTCATGAAGGCATTCATGCACCTGAAGAGTTTCGATCAGCGGAGGCCATTTTTCAGCTGGCTCTACCGCATCGCGATCAACGAGGCGATCAACTTCCTCTCCGCAAAGAGAACCGAGGAGCCGATCACCGCGGACCTTCCTTCTCCCGCGGCCGGCCCCGCGGAACGGATGGAGGCAAAAGAGATCGGCGACCACCTCGAAGCCGCGATGGCCACACTTCAACCGGATTACCGCGCCGCGGTCGTGCTCAGACACTCTCTCGGACTCTCCTACGAGCAGGCGGCGGAAGTCGCCGGAATCCCGGTCAAAACCTTCAAGTCACGCCTCTACTCCGCGCGGCAGCTACTTCGATTGCAGCTGGCCGCCAAAGGCCTCGGGCGCCATGCATAAGGAAAAACTGGCAGAGCTCATCCAACTCGACCTCGACGGGCGGGCGACGCCCGCTGAGCGGTTGGCGATCGCTGAGGAGCTCGAGCGCGACCCGCAGGCCCGGGTCGTCCACGCCGAGATGCGGGAAGTCCACCAGATCCTCGACCGCCGCCCGAAGGTCGATCCCCCGGAGGACTTGCGCCGGCGAGTCGCGACCGAGGTGCACCGGCTCTCGCCGCGACCGACCGAGGCTTCTGTCCGGGGTCTCGCAAGCGCGCCGCGCAGACACCATCGCGTCATGCGATTCACGCTCGCCGCAGCGGCAGCCCTCGCTCTCGCCGTTCTGCTGGTTCCCGCACTCGTTCGCGACACCGATTCGCACCAGATGCGGGGAACGATGGCCCCCCCCACGGCCACCCAAAACGATACGAAACCCATTGCGCTGGCAGGAAACGGCATCGATGGCGTGGTGCTCACGGCATGGGAGGGGCCCGAGCTTATCCTCCGGCCGGAGCTACGGTCGCCTGGTCCGGGCCGTCTCGAGGTCGGGTTCGATCCCGCCCAGTTGAAGCTTCTCTCCATTGGCGGCTCGGCGGACCGCTCAATGGCAGAGAGCGGCCTCGTCACGGCGACACTGGACGCCAATCCGCCCGAAATCCGCTTCCTGCGGCGGAGCGGCAATCCCGTCACCCTCTCCCTGGGGCTCAGCAACGGGGAGTCGAGGATCTCCACCGAAGTCCGATTTGAGGCCTCCACCAACTTTTCCCCCGGTGGACTGTAGTTACGAGCAATCAGGTGACGAACATTTCATAACCCGTCCTTTAGGAGGGACCGATGAGCAAGCGAGGAAAAATTCTTTCCATCTCAGGCCTAGTTGTAGCAGTCGCGATCACCGCGGCTTACTTCTACTACCCCCCCGTGGACGAGCTACAAACCCAGGGTGCGATCGGCGTCGTTCAGAAGCACCAGGAGCAGCAGATCAGCCCTGACGACGTCATTCTCGGGGACGAACAGGCCCGTAAGGCCGATGCCGCCCTCTACGGCGACCTTCTCAAAGACGCCGTGAAACTGGAGAGCGACAGCGCGGAGCTCGCCTCGTTCGCCCGTAATCTGGGGTCGGCCGACTTCGATGCTCAGGCCCTCGCCAGGTTCACGCAGACGCTCGACAGCCGGGCTGAGGCGGCGGCCGCCGAGTCTCTCGGCATCCTTGCCGATCTTCAGGCTCGTGCGGATCTCCAGAGTTACAGCGCGGATCTCGCCGCCATGCAGAGAGCCATGGAGAACAGGAACGCACTCGGAGCGCGAGAGTTCGCAGACCTCGAGCAGACGATCGCCAACATGGCCCGTTCGCTCGACGCGCGCAGCAATCTTCAGGCACGTGCTGACCTGCAGGCACGCAGCGACCTGCAGGCGCGTGCTGACCTCCAGGCACGCAGTGACCTCCAGGCACGCAACACCCTTGAAGCGGTTTCACGGCAGCTGGCGAGTCGTGAGGCATCTCTCGCAAGCAGCGAGATGGCCGATCAGCTCGGAAGCGTCCTCGCTCACCTGGAGGCAAGGCAGAACCTCGAGAACAGCGTGATCGACGAGATGATGCTGTCGGCGAAGGTGCAGCAGCTCGAGGCCAGGTTCCTTGAGCAGCGAGTCCTCGCCGCCGCCAGCCGCGCCGCCCTGGCCGCGCGGGCCCAGAATCTCGAAAGCCGGGCGGCCCTGGCGAACTTCGCAGCTGACCTGGCGCAGCGAGCAGCGTCGCTCGAGCATCGGGCACTCGCCCACCTGCAGGCGCGTCACGCGATGCAGTCGCGCGAGGCGCAGATGCTGGAGGGCATGTCGCAGCTGGCGTCTTCCGCGATGGAGAATCTGCAGGCTCGTGCGAACCTCCAATCGAGGGAGCAGAACCTGCAGAGCGTCACCAGGGCGCTTGAGAACCTGGACAACGATCTCCAGAGCCGTCAGGCTCTGATGGCCCAGCGCTTCATGTTCGGGCTGCGGTCCGAACTGGCAGCGATCAGTCAGCACCTCGAGGGAAGAGAACAACTCCAGAGCCGCGCCGTCGCAAATCTGGGAGTGAGAAACCTCGAGAGCCGGCAGCTGTCGGCGCAGAACCTCGCCAGCTTCCAGCTCCACCTCGGGAATGTTGCGAAATCGCTCGCGGTGCGCTCGATGGCGAACGCGGAAAACGACGCGCTCGGCCTCCAGGCGGAGCAGCTCCAGAGCCGCATGGCCGTGCTCCAGAGCAGGAGCCAGCAGTAGATATCGCTTCGCCGCTGATTTCCCCGCCGCGGTCCCTCTGAAAAGGGACCGCGGCTTTTTCTGCCATTGGGAAGCCGCGTCGACGGTGCCCCCGCCCGGCAGGCCGGGTTCTTCTCACCAGACGCAAAGGACCCCGCCTCGGCGTGCGCGGGTCTAAAATGGCGAGGTTCCTGACAATTCGGCGATTCACGGGAGGATGCTCCATGAAGCCGTTTCGGTTGGCGGTCGTTCTTCTGCTTCTGATGGGCGCTGCCCTTCCCGTCTCGGCGCAGCTCTATCGCCGCCAGACCGAGTTTCTCGACCTCATCTACTACGACAAGTCTCACGAGTACCTGACCTACCACCTGACCCGCTCTTTCGAGAACTCACTTCGGTTCCACCGGGACCTGTTCGATTACACACCGTCCGAGCCGATCGTGCTCCTGTTCCAGGACTTCGGGGATTACGGGCATGGCGGGACCTCGACCGTTCCCTGGAACTACCTCAGCATCGGCATGGAGCCGTTCGACTACGTGTACGACACGATGCCGGCGAACGAGCGGATGAACTGGCTCATGCATCACGAGCTCGTTCACGTCGTCGCCACGGACAAGGGCGCG